>SVNW01000074.1 GCA_015066745.1 Ruminococcus sp.
AAAATAAACAGCATATATAATCTGCTTCAACCTTTTCTAACCTCATAAATAATTTTTTCACAAATCCCTTGACAAAGATGTAATTATGCGATATAATTAATCTATAAATTTTAAATGCGATGAAGGGAAATAAAATTCGTTTTCTTCTCATTCCAGAGATGTCGTCCGGAAGTTGATTCTGTGGTGAAAGACGGCAGGGAAGTTCGGATCATAGCTCATCCCGGAGCAGTCGGCTGAAAGCATATTTAGCAAGTAGGTTTGAACGGTTTTCTCCCGTTACAGAGAAGCGTATTTTGGATGATACGATTGAGTGGACATGTTTTTGTTAAAAAGAGTGGTACCGCGGGATAATATGAAGTTTCTCGTCTCTTTTATGCGGTTGCATAAGAGAGCTTTTTTTATGCCATTTTATAGATAAAATTCAGCTGTTCAGCTCATCTGTTAAGGTCAATCTGAAAAACAGTAAATAAAAATCATATACAGAAAGGAACTTTTTAATATGAAAAATGTAGAAAAATACACTAAACAATTTTTTGAAGCTCCTAAGACAGCGATGAAATGGACTCAGAAGTCCTATATCGACAAAGCACCTCAGTGGTGCAGCGTTGACCTCAGAGACGGAAATCAGGCGCTTATTATCCCTATGAGCCTTGAAGAGAAACTCGAATTTTTCAAGTTGCTTGTAAAGGTTGGATTCAAGGAAATCGAAGTAGGTTTTCCGGCTGCTTCGGAAACAGAGTATGAATTTTGTCGTACACTTATAGAAAACAACATGATTCCTGATGATGTTACAATACAGGTTCTCACACAGTCAAGAGAACATATCATAGCAAAGACTTTTGAAGCACTTAAAGGTTCAAAGAGTGCTATAGTGCATCTCTACAACTCAACTTCTCTTGCACAGAGAGAACAGGTTTTCAAAAAGAGTAAGCAGGAAATAACAGATATCGCAGTTTTCGGTGCAAAGCTCTGTAAGGAATATCGTGAAAAGACAGAAGGAAACTTCAGATTTGAATATTCACCTGAAAGTTTTACAGGTACTGAACCTGAGTTTGCACTTGAAGTATGTAATGCTGTTCTCGATGTATGGCAGCCAACAGCTGATGACAAGGTTATAATAAATCTCCCTGTTACAGTATCACATTCTATGCCACACGTTTATGCAAATCAGGTAGAGTATATGTGTGAAAATATGAAGTACAGAGAAAATGTTGTAGTATCACTTCACCCTCACAATGACAGAGGTTGTGCGGTTGCTGACAGTGAAATGGGACTTCTTGCAGGTGCTGACCGTATAGAAGGTACACTTTTCGGAAACGGTGAACGTACAGGTAACGTTGATATTATCACACTCGGTATGAATATGTTTTCACAGGGTGTTGATCCTGAACTTGATTTTACAAATATTCCTGAGATAACAGAAGTTTATGAGAAAGTAACCCGTATGAGAGTATACGAAAGACAGCCGTACAGCGGACAGCTTGTATTTGCTGCATTCAGCGGTTCACACCAGGACGCTATAGCAAAGGGTATGAAGTGGCGTGAAGACGGAAAATGTGAACACTGGACAGTACCGTATCTCCCTATTGATCCTACAGACGTAGGCAGAGTTTACGAGGCTGACGTTATCAGAATAAACAGCCAGTCAGGTAAGGGCGGTATAGGTTACCTTATGGAAACAAAATTCGGAATGAATCTCCCTCCGAAAATGCGTGAAACATTCGGTTATCATGTAAAGAGTGTTTCAGACCATGCACATAAGGAACTTCTCCCAGATGAAGTTTACAAGATATTTATGGATAACTACGTAAATGTGACATCTCCGGTAAATATCAAGGAAATACACTACGTTCAGACAAGCGGAATAGAAGCTTCTGTAACACTCGAATACAACGGAAAGACAGCAGTAGTAACAAACAACGGAAACGGCCGTCTTGATGCTGTAAGCAATGCAATAAAGTCATATCTCGGTATTTCCTATACAATAGAAACATACACAGAACACGCTCTTGAAAACGGTTCTGCGTCAGAAGCTGTTACATATGTAGGTATAAGCGATGAAAACAAGAAGCAGTACTGGGGTACAGGAATCGATACAGATATCGTAAATTCATCTGCAAAAGCACTTATAAGTGCAGTAAACTCAATGCTTACAAAGAGCTGATAAACAGTTTTAAATGCTGTAAAAAATAAAAACAATAAAAATTTAAAAGGCAGGTTAGTAAAAATGGGAATGACAATGACTCAGAAAATACTGGCTGCACACGCAGGACTCGACAGCGTGGAAAGCGGACAGCTTATTCTGGTAAATCTTGATCTGGTGCTTGGTAATGATATTACTTCACCTGTAGCTATCAGAGAATTCAATAAGCTTGGTAAAGAAAATGTATTTGATAAAGAAAAAGTAACCATGGTAATGGATCACTTTGCACCTAATAAGGATATAAAAGCTGCTGAGCAGTGTAAAATGTGCCGTGACTTCTGCGGTGAAAAGTCAGTTACAAACTTTTTTGATGTAGGAGAAATGGGTATCGAACACGCACTTCTCCCTGAAAAAGGTCTTGTTGTAGCAGGTGATGCAGTTATAGGTGCGGATTCACACACATGTACATATGGCGCACTTGGTGCATTTTCAACAGGTGTAGGTTCTACAGATATGGCATGTGGTATGGCTATAGGTAAAGCATGGTTCAAAGTACCTACAGCTATAAAATTTAATCTCACAGGCAAACTCAACAAATATGTTTCAGGTAAGGACGTTATCCTTCACATCATCGGTATGATCGGTGTTGACGGTGCGCTTTACAAGTCAATGGAATTTACAGGTGAAGGACTTAAAAATCTTTCTATGTCTGACAGACTCTGTATAGCAAACATGGCTATTGAAGCAGGTGCAAAGAACGGTATCTTTGAAGTTGACGATATCACACTTGACTATATAGAAAAGCACAGCACAAGAAAACCTGTTGTTTTCAAGGCTGATGATGACGCGGAGTATGAACAGGTTATAGATATTGATCTTTCACAGGTTAAGTCAACAGTTGCTTTCCCGCATCTTCCTGAAAATGCAAGAACATTTGACAAGATAGATGAAGTAAAGATCGATCAGGTAGTTATCGGTTCATGTACAAACGGACGTCTTGAAGATCTTATCGCAGCTGCTGAGATCATGAAAGGCAAGAAGGTTGCCAAAAATGTAAGAACTATCATAATTCCTGCTACACAGAAGATTTACCTTGAAGCTATGGAAATGGGTCTTCTTAAGATATTTATAGAGAGCGGTGCTGTAGTTTCAACACCTACATGCGGTCCATGTCTCGGCGGTCATATGGGTATTCTCGCAAAGGGCGAACGTGCTGTAGCTACTACAAACAGAAACTTTGTAGGCAGAATGGGACACCCTGAATCAGAAGTTTACCTCGCAAGCCCTGAAGTAGCAGCAGCCAGTGCTATAGCAGGAAAACTTGCTGATCCTGCTGTTGTGATGGCATAAGAAGAAACAAAATAATTTACGGAGGCTTTTCTATGAAATATGAAGGAACAGTTATCAAGTACGGTGATAACGTTGATACAGACGTAATAATTCCTGCAAGATATCTTAACACTATAGATAAAAAGGAACTTGCTTCACACTGCATGGAGGATCTTGACACAACATTTGTAAGCCGTGTAAAAGTCGGTGATATAATGGTTGCAGGTCAGAACTTCGGATGCGGTTCATCAAGAGAACACGCTCCTATCGCTATAAAAGAAAGCGGTATCTCAATAGTTATCGCAAAGAGTTTTGCAAGAATCTTCTACAGAAACTCGATCAATATAGGTCTTGGCATCGTTGAATGTCCTGAAGCTGCAGAAGATATCAAAGAAGGCGATATAGTTGAAGCAGATATGGACAACGGTATTATCTACAACAAGACAACAGGAAAGCAGTACAAGACAGCTCCTTTCCCGGATTTTGTACAGAAGATAATCGAAAATGGCGGACTTATCCAGTCAATAGCTGACGGTGTTATCAAGTAATAATCGGAGGAAAAACAGATGAACTATAATATTGCTTTGCTCAAGGGCGATGGAATAGGCCCTGAAATAGTTGACAGTGCAGTTGAAGTACTGAAGAAAATCGGTGAAAAATTCGGACATACATTTAACTTCACACCATATCTTATCGGTGGTTGTGCTATAGATGCAACAGGAGAACCACTTCCTGAAGAAACAGTAAAGGGTTGTCTTGCAAGTGACAGTGTACTTCTCGGCGCAGTAGGCGGTCCGAAGTGGGATACACTTCCGGGAAACAAGAGACCTGAAAAGGCTCTTCTCGGTATTCGTGCAGCACTTGAACTCTTTACAAACCTTCGTCCTGCAAAACTTTACCCTGCACTCAAAGATGCATCTCCTCTTCGTGCAGATATCGTAGAAAGAGGCTTTGACCTTGTTATCGTTCGTGAACTTACAGGCGGTATCTACTTTGGTGAAAGAGGAAAGAGAGAAGGCAAGTACGGCGAAGAAGCATATGATACAGAAGCTTACAGCCGTATGGAGATCGAACGTATAGGTAAGGTGGCTTTCGAAACTGCTATGAAGCGTAATAAGAAGCTCATAAGCATTGACAAGGCTAACGTTCTTGAAACATCACGTCTCTGGAGAGAAGTAATGCACAAGATGTCAGAAGAATATCCTGAAGTTGAATATTCTGATATGCTCGTTGACAACGCAGCAATGCAGCTTGTAAGAAATCCTCAGCAGTTTGACGTTGTTGTCACATCAAATATGTTCGGCGACATTCTTTCAGATGAAGCATCACAGATCACTGGTTCTATCGGTATGCTCGCTTCTGCATCACTCGGTTACAACAAATGTGGTATGTATGAACCTATCCATGGTTCAGCACCTGATATAGCAGGACAGAACAAGGCAAATCCTATAGCAACTATTCTTTCTGCTGCAATGATGCTCCGTTACTCATTTGATCTTGGCGCTGAAGCAGACTGCATAGAAAAGGCAGTTGACAAGGTTCTTGAAGCAGGTTACAGAACTGCAGATCTTCTCGGCGGAGAAGGAACAGCACTCAGCTGTACAGAAATCACAGAAAAAATTCTTGAAATGATTTAATCTTGATTTAAGTTAATTAATACAAGGTGTCGTAAGTAAATTTGCGATGCCTTGTATTTTTTTTGCACTTACAAAAATACTTTAAATGTCCTTTTGCCTTAATTTGCAGAGATAAATTTGGCTAAAAAATCACTGAAATAATATTTAAAATAGCTTGAAAAAATATTTAAATTAATTTATAATATAAGTAGTTAGGATTTAAGTTATTTGTTAAGTAATAATTGATCAATGATTAAGATGAAATTTTTAGGAGGAATTGTCAATGACAAGAAACGTAAAAAAAGTTATTTCTGCTTTAGCAGCTCTTTCAATGGCATTTACAGCTGTTTCAGTTTTACCGGCAGATAAGGAAACTGAAAAAGTGCTTGCGATTGAGGGAGTTGAACCTTTGTTTGAAGCAGAATGTGAAGACCTCACACTTAACGGTGCAGAGGTAGCTACAAAGGTATATAATGATGAATATCCGGGATATACAGGAACAGGATTTGTATGGGTTACAGGCAGCGGTAATATTTCATTTACAGTTGACGCACCTGAAACAGGTATGTACAGACTCGAAACAATGGCTCTTATGTACCTTGGAAATGAAGGCGAAAGCAGAGAAGCCAAGGCAACAGTTACAAGCGGTGACTATACAAAGTCTTACACAGTAAAGATCCCTGCAACAGAAACATATAAAAACTTCAGCTTTGGTGATATCAAGCTTATGAAGGGTGAAAATACTATCACTTTCGGTGATGGCTGGGGTTACTGCCTCTATGACAGTGTAAAGCTTACAAAGACACCTAAGCCTGACTTCTCAAAAGCTTCAGATACACCTGTTGACCCGCTCGCAACACCTGAAACAAAAGCGCTTATGAAATATCTTCACAGCGTTTACGGTGAGCATACTATCTCAGGACAGCAGGAAATCTACGGAAGCGGACATGACGGAGATGCAGAAGTTGAATTTGACTGGCTTCTTGAAACTACAGGCAAGCTTCCTGCTATCAGAGGCTTTGACCTTATGAACTACAATCCGCTCTACGGCTGGGAAGACGGTTCTACTGAAAGACTTATTGACTGGGTAACAAAGAAAAACGGTATCGCTACAGTATGCTGGCATATAAATGTACCGATAGATTTTGATAACTACGAGCTTGGTGATGCAGTAGACTGGACTGACTGTACATACAAGAACTATCAGGCTTCAAACAGCACTTTCAATACAGCAAATGTTCTCAAGGAAGGCACAAAGGAAAGAGAATACTTTGAAGCAGCTATGGAAGACCTTGCAGAACAGCTTCTTCTTTGTCAGGAAGCAGGCGCACCTATAATCTTCCGTCCTCTCCATGAAGCACAGGGTAACGAAGGAAACTTTGGCGATGGAACTGCGTGGTTCTGGTGGGGTGACAGAGGTGCAGAAGTATATAAGGAACTCTGGAAACTTCTCTATACAACACTTACAGAAAAGTATGGTCTACACAATCTTATCTGGGAATTCAACTCATACAACTATGCAAACTCACCTACATGGTATCCGGGCGATGAATATGTTGATATCGTAGCATACGACAAGTACAATGTTCAGTACAACAGAGATGACGGTAAAAACGGCGGACCAAACCTCAGTGCTATTTCTGCTATCTACAACTATCTTGTAGAACTCACAGACGGTGGCAAGATGGTTGCTATGTCAGAAAATGATACAGTACCTTCTGTTGAGAACATGATGATAGAAAATGCAAGCTGGCTCTACTTCTGTCCATGGTATGACGACTATCTTATGAGTGAAAACAATCAGGACTTTGAAGAACTCACAAAGATGTACAACAGTGAATTCTGTATTACACTTGATGAGCTTCCTGCAGATCTCTACAGCACAGGCGATTCTCAGACACCTCCTACAACAAAGCCTGTAGATCCACCTGCAACAGAGCCTTCGGAAACAACTCCTGCAGATAAGCCTGACTTTATGTACGGTGATCTTAACAGTGACGGAAAAGCTGACCTTACAGACCTTTCATATCTTTCACTTTATCTTCTCGGAGATACAAAGCTTGATGAAAACCAGCTCGAAGCAGCTGATGTAAGTTATGACGGTACAGTAAACCTTGCAGACCTTGCACATTTCAAGCAGTTTGTTTCTAAAGACAATGTAGTTCTTGGAAAATAAAAAAAGTATATATTTATAAAAAATAAATAAATCAAAAGAAAAAAGCGTTCCATATCGGGCGCTTTTTTCTTGTAATTTTGCTCTCTTTATGATATACTTAAATATAATAAACGATAAATATGATAAAAGAAAGCAATGGTGATCTTAGTGAAAAAGGCATTTGCAGTGATTGTACTTCTGCTTGTTGCAGCAGGAGGTTTTCTGGTATATGATCAGTATGGGAAAAAAGATGATTCGGAAGGTGAACCTTCTGTTCCTGCTATTATGGTTTCAGATTCTGACGTTCAGGAAGCTCAGAGCGAAACAACAACAGAAATTTCTGAGGAAGAATTTATACCGTCTGTAACGATTGAATGTAAAAACAGTGATATACACAAAGGTGAACTTATTCTTGTAAACAGGGATTTTGCTTATGTTGGTGAGAGTAATACATCTCTTTCAAATATATATTCGATGAAAAATGATTCATATTATGTAAATTCAACAGGTATGCTTCTTGAAACAAAAATGATAAACGCTATCAACAATATGCTTGCTGATTTTCAGGCACAGACAGGAATAAACAATATCCTTGCAAACAGCGGATATCGTTCGGTAGCAGAGCAGACAGAATTATATAATGCAGACCTTGCTTCTACCGGACTTGAAACTTCTGAACTTGTTGCACCTCCGGGAAACAGTGAGCATCATACAGGTTATGCAATGGATTTTGCAATAAATGACGGTGAATCATATCCGGCAGTACGCAATGAAGGCGAGTATACATGGATATATGATAATGCAGACAAATATGGTATGATACTCAGATATACAGAGGAAAATAAAAATATAACAGGTTATATGGCAGAATCATGGCATTTCAGATATATAGGAAAGCCTCATGCTTCTATAGTAAAACAAACAGGAATGGCATATGAAGAATACATATTCTTCTTGAAAAAATTCACTTTTGAAGAGCCTCTTGAGTATAAATACAGCGATAATGAATTTTATAAGATATATTTTGTAAATCAGAATCATGACAGTGATATTACAGAAGTACCGCTCACATATGATGCGATCACTTCAACAGCCCCTGAAGCATACAGTGTATCGGGAAATAATATGGACGGATTTGTAGTAACTTTGAAAGTTGATAAGCTTTCTGAAAATTATAAAGAACTTTCAGAGATCGTTACAACTGCTCCTGAAGTAACAGAAGCCGAATCTGTATCAGAGCAGGTACCGGAGGATATAGTGACGGAAACCACAGAACAGGAGTGATATTATGAAGAAAAGGGATTATTTGCGGGTTTTATCAATACTTATTATGTCGTCATTATTTGTTTCGTGCAGTGATAAAAGCATCGAAAAAAATTCAGAAGCAAGTCCGGCAGTATCAGAATCAGATAAAAATGACATAAATCAGGAGGAGAATGACGGAGATATGATATCAAGAGCGCTGGTCAGAACAGGAAATACAAACAGAATAAAAAAAGTCATAGAGCGTGCCCGTAACGGTGAAAAGCTGAAATTTGGCTACATAGGCGGTTCTATAACAGAGGGTTCATCTGCAGGAAGTCAGAAATGTTATGCAACATTGTCATCAGCAGGATTCGGAGAAAAGTTTGGGTGCGAGGTTGAGTGCATAAATGCCGGAATAAGCGGAACACCGTCAATTCTCGGAAATGTAAGGGTACAGAGAGATATTCTGGATCATAAACCTGATGTTATTTTCCTTGAGTTTGCAGTAAATGATTCAAGTAATGAAGCCGATATGCTTTCAAGAGGTTCGTATGAGTCACTTCTGAGAACCTGTCTTGAAGCTGAAAATGAACCGGCGGTTATTATCCTTATAAGCTGTCAGGAAAATGGTTACTCGTGCGAAGAACATATGACAGCACTTGGCGAGCATTATGACCTACCGGTAATCAGCACAGGAAAGGCAGTTTTTCCGGAAATTAAAAACGGAAATATGACATGGAAAGATTTTTCTGATGATACTGTTCACCCGAATGTATACGGACATGGAATCTTTAAAGATATGATAATGCATTATTTTGACATGGCAGACAAATCAGAAAAAGACGGTGAGTTCACGATAAATGATACACCTCTTTACAATGCCGATTATCAGGGTGCTGTATATCTTGACGCTTCAAACCTTGAAGGATACGATGCAGGTTCATTTGATCTCGGTACATCAAATAAATTTTTCCAGAGTGGCTGGGCATATAAAGGTACAGGGGATAACAAACCACTTAAATTTAAAATAAAAGCCAGAAAACTACTTATGATTTATCGTACAGACAACAAGGAAGTTCTCGGTGCTCTTTCTGTAAATATCAATGGTGAAAGAGTAAAAGTGGTAAGCGCATACGACCGCAACGGCTGGGGAGGCCCTGTAATAGTTCAGATATACGACGGAACAGAGCCGGCTGACCTTGAAGTAGAAATGATGATGCTTAACGACCATAAGGATAAGTTTTTTGATATACTTGGATTTGGGTGTGTTGAATAGAGTTGAAATCATCTGAATGATAAAAGAAGTCGGAACTTCTCAGGTTTGAGTTGTTTCGGCTTTTCTTGTATGGGTTTAGTCTTTGTGTAAAATAAAAAATCAAAAAGGGAGTGAACAGTTATATTACGTTATAATGAAAAATACCTGAAGAAAATCAATATAGGCAGTATACAGCTTGAAAATAATGTGCTTTCTGCTCCGCTTGCAGGGTATACATGTTATCCTTTTCGTATAATGAGCAGAAATCTCGGAGCATCACTTGCTTTTACTGAAATGGTCAGTGTAAACGGGCTTAAATATAATGATAATGCTACAAAGCGTCTTTTGTTTACAACTGATGATGAATCGCCGAGAGCTGTTCAGTTGCTCGGTTCAGAGCCGTCTGTTTTTGAATATGTATGCAGGAGTGAGTATATTCAGAAGTTTGATATTATAGATATAAATATGGGGTGTCCTGTACCAAACGTTATGAAAAGTGATTCGGGGTGCGCTCTTATGGCGGATATTACAAGAGCGTCAAAGATAATCAGTGCGTGTCGGAGGAGCGGAAAACCTGTTACTGTAAAGTGTCGTGTCGGAATTAACGCTGATAAAATAAATATAGTCGAATTTGCAAAAATGTGTGAAGAATCCGGTGCTGATATGATAACTGTACATGGGCGTACACGTAGTATGATGTATGACGGGGAACCGCTTTATGAACATATTGCAGAGGCAAAGGCATTTGTAAAGATTCCTCTGATAGCAAACGGTGGTATAAATTCGGAAGATGATGCTGTAAAGATGATGGAAAAGACAGGAGCAGACGGTGTAATGCTCGGCAGATACGGTTTTGAAAATCCTCTTATTTTTTCAGAGCTTACAGGATTGACGGTATCGGAAACCAAACGTTCACTTC
Organism: Ruminococcus sp.; assembly: GCA_015066745.1. Classification (GTDB taxonomy): domain Bacteria; phylum Bacillota; class Clostridia; order Oscillospirales; family Ruminococcaceae; genus HUN007. The sequence goes on from SVNW01000074.1 coordinate 10,663, forward strand.
TTTTATCACAGATAAAGCTTGTATCACGATATTATGATGAGCTGTTTACACTTTCATATATAAAAAAGCTTGCTTCATATTTTATGAAAAAGCAACCAGGTACAAAATGTTTCAAGCAGGAGTTGTATGCCTGCGGAAGTACCGCACAGCTTGAATCGCTTGTCGTGAAAATCTTTTCGGAGGAATAAAAAAGTATGGAATTTATAACTGAAAACGGTGTTCTGAAAAAATGTACAGACTATAGCAAAGAAAAAACTGTAATGATTCCTGAACAAATACATACCATAGGTGACAGCGTATTCAAAGGTATGAAAGATATAGAAGAAATTATTCTGCCCAATAGTATCAGAGTAATAGAAAATAACGCTTTTAAAGGCTGTAAAAATCTCAAAAATATAAATTTTCCGCCTCGGCTTTCTTCGATAGGTGATTTTGCATTTCACCGTTGTCATGCACTTGAAAGAGTTATACTTCCGGAAACGCTGAGTAGTATCGGCAAAGGTGCATTTCTTTATTGTGATTCTATGAAGGAAATATCTCTTATGGGGGTAAAGCGTATAGAGATGCAGATGTTTGCAAACTGTACGTCACTTGAAGAAATATGGCTGAGTAGCGCTCTTGATATCTCAAATCTTAACGACGATGTTTTTACAGGTTGCATAAAGATAAATAAAATACATCTTTCTGATGGCAGGACATTTTTGATCACAAATCTTATCAGTGCTTTTGACAGTGAAAATCAGATAATAAAAGAAGTTGCAAAAAATGTATACAGGACAATGAAACTAGAGCATGGCAGACTTTACAGATTTAACGTAAATCTTAAAGAAGTCACTATTCCCGAAGGTGTGACCACTATTGAAAAGAGTTGTTTTTTTGATAAAAAGGGTATAGTTTCTATTTCACTGCCACGCAGTCTTGAAAAAATCTGTTCAAACGCCTTTGGAAACTGCATTAATCTGACAAAGATGGAGATAAAAAATCCTGATTTTAAGATAGAAGATATAGAGGAAAATGCTTTCAGAGGCTGTAGCAATCTTTCGGATATCATATTTGACGGAAATATTGATGTGGTAAGAAAGATACGTGAACAGATACTCTGCGAATTTTACATAAGCGGAAATACTCTTGTAAGGTACACAGGCAGAGAAGAACGTGTAAGAGTTCCTGACGGAATAAAGATTATTTCTGAAAACTGCTTTTTGGGTAATGATAAGATAGACAGGGTGATCCTACCCGATACAGTTGAGGAAATACGTGAAAATGCGTTTCGTGACTGTACTTCTATGCAGACTGTTTCTATTTCGGAAAATCTAAGAAAAATAGGCAGAAGTGCTTTTGAAAACTGCCGTAGTCTTTTGAAAATCACTCTTCCGAAAAGTATGGTGTCTATAGGCAAATCAGCATTCAAAAGGTGTCGCAGACTAAAAGATTTTGATATAAATAACAGCCTTGAATATATCGGAGACATGGCTTTTTACGGTTGTGAACAACTAAGTGAAATAAATATTCCGTTTAGTACAGAACTTGATGGAAATATGATTTTTGTAAAGAGCGGATATAAAACGATAAATATTCCCGAATATAGTTGTCCCGGAAATGAAAAAATAAAGAAATTTGCAACGGTAAAACCATGTATTATCGGAAAATATGCTTTTTCGGGCTGTAAGAAACTCAAAAGTGTAATAATAATTGACAGAACTTCTGTTATCGGAGACTATGCATTTGAAAAGTGTCCTGATTTAAGGATAGTATCCATAACAGCAAGACAAATAGGCAAAGGTGCTTTCTCTTTTTGTCAGAAGCTCACCGAAGCATATATCGACAGCCCGATGATAAGCGAACTTGCATTTTTTGAATGCCGTAAGCTGAGTAATGTACAAGTTACCGATAATGTAAAGAAAATCGGTGAGCGTGCATTTGAAGAATGTGTATCACTAGAAGATTTTCCTTTTGAACATATTGAAGAAATAGGTGAAAGAGCGTTTGAACGGTGTGAGGGACTTACAGAGATCTCACTGCACGGAAATAAGAAAATCGGTTATCATGCTTTTGAGGATTGCTGTAATCTCAAAACAATAGATATTGGTTCGGAAGTACTTACAGAAAGCGGAGCATTTTTTAGCTGTACATATGCGGATAAAATCGTTCTTGACGGTAAGCCATATACTTTTTCACGATTTGCACAGAGCAGATATACTGTATCAAATCCTTATCCTGAACGTGTACAGGAGCTTATCGGGGATATTTATTCATGCTTTGATGTAAGTGTAAAATCAGAACTTGAAAGATACAGCGGAAATTCTAAAAGCGTTAAAGTTCCCGAGGACATAGTATCACTTGGGGACGGAGCATTCCGAAATTGTGTAAGATGCGAAAACATAGATATTCCCGAAACGGTGTCGCACATCGGAAAACTTACTTTTGACAAAACAGGCTGGATCGGCAGACTCAGAGAAGAAAACCGTATATCCACAGTAAATGATATGATAGTTGACGCTGTAAACTGCGGTGAATATGCAGAAATTCCGGAACATATCAAAAAAATAATCAGCTGGTCATTTGCAGGAAATACCGAACTTCGTGAAATAAAATTCCTTGGAAAAAAGACCGCAGTCTGCGAATACGCTTTCAGAAATTGTATAAATTTAAGAAAAATAACGCTTGCTGATGGAACTGTCTATACTCTCGGAAATCATAATGACGCACCCGACTATATAAAAAAGATTTTTTTCGAGTGTATAAATTGCTTTAAGACTGATGATACAGGCAGACTTATCGAGAGTACAGGAAACATTAAAAATCTCGTATTTCCATCAGAATTCCGCAAGATCACTGCCATAGGTGAGGAAGTTTACAAAGACTGCAACCTTCTTGAAACTGTAACCTTTTCAGATGACACTGAAGAAATAGGTGCAGGGGCATTTAAAAACAGTTTGTGGCTAAAAGAGGTAAGAAATGCTTTCAGTATCAGAAAAATAGGAAATCTCGCATTTGCAGGCTGTCAGAGTTTAGAGATCATAGAATTGTCAGATAAATTGCAGGTTATTGAAAAAAGGGCATTTGAACACTGTTGCAATCTTAAATATATCATTATTCCAGAAGGAGTCAAAAAAATAGCGGAGCGTACTTTTTTCAGATGTAAAAGTCTGGAGAGTATCATACTCCCGTCATCACTTGAAGTTATTGAGAAAGAAGCATTTGCATTTTGTACAGGATTAAAAAAGGTGATTATTTCAAAAAATACTCATATAGAAAAATCAGCCTTTGACTTTACAAACGCAAAGACAGAGTACTATAAATGAGATACAGAAAACTTGGAAACACCGGACTTTATGTTTCGGAAACAGGATTTGGCACGATACCGATATTAAGCGGAAACGTGCCTGTACTTCCCGAATATTTCAGCCCTGATACAGATGAAGCAGTCAGGATAATGAGATACGCTTATGAACTTGGCTGTAATTTCTATGATACAGCCGTTACGGAAGAATACGGAGATGCTGAGTACAAGCTTGGGCAATTTGCCAAAACCGTTGACAGAAATAAAATTATCATTTCAGACAAGGCAAGATATTATGACGGTGGTCAGATTTATGAAGCAGTAGAGCGTTCATCAAAAAACCTCGGTACGATACCTGATATATATTTTGTTCATCAGGTAGATACGGAAAATCAGGACATGGTATTTGGAAAATACGGTGCGCTTGATGCATTGTGTGACTTGAAAAAAGAAGGAAAAATAAGATTTACAGGCATTGCCACACATTATTTTGATGTTATGCTTCGTGCTGAAAATGACAGCAGGGTAGACGTTATTCAGGGGAGCGGAAATATTTTAGAACGTGGTATGCTGGAGAGAATCTGCGATTTTTCAGGGAATAAAGGATTTATTTTAAACAAGGTATATGCCGCAGGTGTTCTTATCGATCCTTTTACACCCGAAGAACTTATCAGCGGAATACTGCACTATCCGTTTTCATGCGCCCTTCTTGGAATAGGCACTATATCACAGGCAGATGTGGCTTTCAGGGAGCACACACCCGTAAACTTTTCGTTTGATTCGGTAATAAAAAGATTGCAAGCCGGATTTGAACCCATCTGCTGTACAAGATGCCAGCGTTGCAAATGTCCGCATGGAACCGAAATACATACTATTTTCAGGCAGTATAATTATTACCATTTAGGAAAGGACTTCTGGGCATTAAAGAAACTCAGTCTTGACATAGAAAGTTCAGCACACAACTGCATGACCTGTACCCATACAAGCTGTATGAAAAACTGCCCTTTGAAGCTGAATATTCCGGAACTTATGATGAAAATAAGCTTGCTTGTAAAAGACAGGATAGAGTATGATTACAGGAATTTGTTTTGAGGTTATTAAAGTTCAAAGTGCAAAACAGTTATTGAAAACTTTTTGATTTTATTATATTAAGGTTCTTAGTGTTTTGACGATATATATTATATAAGAGTATCTTTTTACCATCGTACAACAAGGAGGTGATTGTATGCAGATTAACAGAGATAATTATTCATCATATTCAAAAATGATACAGCAATTACTCGGCGGAAAAAACGGCACTCCCGATCCTTATGGAACGGATTATGGAAATTATTCGTTGCGTTACACGCCTACAGAACGACCATTTACAAAACCTGATTGGAGTAATATAGCAACAAAGCAAAGTTCGTCTACAATGTCTGAGAAAGAATTTGATTTAGCTATTAGAGAACTTGCAAGAAAAGAATTTTCCTCCGATAATAAAGACCATAAAATGATACAAGGATTGATGAGAAAATATCAATCAGTTGTAGCACCTGATAGAAAAGCTATATATGAAAATAGCATGAAAAAAACCGGTGGTAAAATGAATGCAGCGTGTATGTTCTGGAACAGTAGGGGTGATAAGAGTTTGGCATATCACCCTATTACAGGTAGATGGTCTGTTTTTCCTACAGCAGAAGAACAAGATCGTACACGTCAGTTTTATTCAATATATAATGATGAATTGAAAAGATTAAATGCCGAATACGGAGAACAATCACGAGGCAGAATATCTATGGACACAATCCATAAGGATTTGGCGATAACTTCTTCTGTCGGAAATGGAAAATTGGATATAAAAATCTAGAATTTTTAACCACGCAGTTTTATTTGCGTGGTTATTTAATTGATGCAGACAAATTTCTCATGTTTCTTATCATTCTTATCACTTTCTTATCACTTGACAAGAATGATAAGAAAGAGTATAATATTGATAAGAAAGATTATGCTAGGCTAGGAGGAAAGTTATGCTAGAGAATAACAATACCGAGTTCAAACGTGAATTTGTTGATGAAATAAAAAAGACAGTTATAGCATTTGCGAATACTGCAGGCGGTAAAATATATATTGGTGTCGATGATGATGGAAATGCTATTGGTTTGTCTGATCCTGACAGCGTTATGCTTAAATGTTCAAATACAATTCGTGATGCAATTCGTCCTGATATTACAATGTTTGTAAATTATAATGTTGAAATAATTGATAGCAAATCTATTGTTGTTATTGATGTTCAGCGGGGTACATCAGTTCCATATTATCTTGAAAGCAAAGGTATCAGACCAGCTGGTGTTTATGTTCGTCAAGGGGCGTCAAGTGTTCCTGCCAGTGAAACGGCAATTCTGAAAATGATAAAAGAAACAGACGGAGATAAATACGAAAATGCAAGAAGTGTTCAGCAGGAACTTACATTTAATTCTGCCAAAAAAGAATTTGCAACCGATGGAGTTGCTTTCAATGAACAGACTATGCGTACACTTAAATTGATAAGTGATGACGGTGTTTATACAAATCTTGGTCTGTTGCTTTCTGACCAGTGTCCACATACCATCAAGGCAGCAGTTTTTGAAGGAGTGGATAAATATATATTTAAGGACAGAGCAGAATTTACCGGTTCTTTACTGGAACAAATCAACTCTGCTTATGAATATATCAACAGATATAATCGTACGCGTTCCGAATTTGAGGGAATACATCGAATAGATATAAGAGATTATCCTGTTGAAGTAATCAGAGAGGCTCTTCTTAATTCTGTTGTGCATAGAGATTATGCTTTCAGTGCAAGTATTCTTATAAGTATTTTTGAAGACAGAATCGAGATCGTTTCAATTGGCGGACTTGTAAGAGGAATAACAAAGGACGAAATATTTATGGGGCTTTCAGTTCAACGAAACGAAAGTCTTGCCAATGTTTTTTACCGACTTAATCTTATTGAAGCATTTGGAACAGGAATTCCAAAGATATTTAGATTGTATGAAAAATTTGATGTCAAACCAAGTATAGAAATAAGTGATAATGCGTTTAAAATAATTTTACCTAATACAGTTTTATTAAAAGAAAAACAGTCGGTTACAAAGCAAAAACATAAATTTACCGATGATGATATTATTCAGGCGTTTAAAAAAACAGGTGTGTTTACAAGAAGGGAAGTTGAGAAATATGCAAATGTTTCTCAGGCAGGTGCATCACGGATAGTGCGTTGTTTGTTGAATAAGGGTAAAATCACCAGAATCGGTAACGGAAAAAGTATCAGGTATATCATAAATTAAAATCGATATTACACAAATTTATTTTCATTTTTGAATTGCTTTGTTTTTTAGTTTTTCTGTTTTGAGTAAAAATCAATAACTCACTTAAAACTTAGTTGCAAATGCACTCAACTTTTAATTATTTAAACACAGAATTTCGGTTTTTTAGGTATACATCAACCATATAATGGAATTTGATTAACATATTTTTATTTGGCTAAACGACGTAAAATTGCGGTTTTACAATGATTTTTTCGTTATTTTACT
>SVNW01000075.1 GCA_015066745.1 Ruminococcus sp.
GGGAAGTATATGTTTGGGATCTGTTTCTTTTATCTTTTACTTTCAGACTAAATGCAATACTTGTACTTTCAAAGTAAATGCAACAAGTATTTATTTCCAAGGTGCATTTACTTTGAAAATTAATTTTCATTAAATTTTCACGTTAATTTTCACGTTTTTGTATTGACTTTTTGATTCTATTAGTGTATACTATACAACATATTATGATGTTCGGCGTTATTTTATTCGCAATATCATAATATTTGAATTTTCGACAAGAACAAAACAGGAGGAATTTTACAATGGCAATTTCACTTCAGAAGGGTCAGAAAATTGACCTTACAAAGACAAATCCGGGATTATCAAAGGTTATCGTAGGTCTTGGCTGGGATACAAACAAGTATGATGGCGGTAGCGACTTCGACCTCGATACAGCAGCTTTTATGCTTGACGCAAGCGGTAAAGCAAATAATGAGAAACACTTTGTTTTCTATGGAAACCTTACTTCACCATGTGGTTCTGTAAACCATCTCGGTGATAACCTTACAGGTGACGGCGACGGCGATGACGAACAGATCGTTATTGATCTTTCACAGGTTCCTGCTGACGTTGAAAGAATAGCTTTCACTGTTACTATCTATGATCATGAAACTAGACAACAGAACTTTGGCCAGGTTTCAAACGCTTTTATAAGAATTATGAACGAAGTAAACGGCGAAGAACTCATCCGTTACGATCTCTGTGAAGACTTCTCTATCGAAACTGCACTTGTTGTAGGCGAACTTTACAGAAATAACGGCGAATGGAAATTCTGTGCTGTAGGCAGTGGTTTCAGTGGTGGTCTTGCTGCCCTCTGCGCAAACTACGGTCTTAACGCAGGCTGATTTCTGTAATTAAAAATAGCAAATAAATTTTGTCACACCTTTTTGGGTGTGACATTTTTATATACGTAATAAAAACATCTTCTATACTATAGTAATCAAAAATACCGTGTCGAACAAAATTTATGACACGGTATTTTGATTTTTAAATAATGTTTGTCTTTTTTTAATTATTAATATCCGTAGATCCTTACAAAATCACATTCGTATGTTGTATTTTCGCCCACTGAATCGGTTGGTTCGGCTGCCCAGCCACCTACGCCAAGATTAATGATCATATACATATTTTTCTGATTCTTTATAAATGCCTGATCATCAACTGTTTTTACAAGTACATCGTCTATATAATAGTTGATATAAGTTTCACCCCAGTCAAGAGCGTATGTGTGGAATTGTTGCTGGAAAAATGATGCTGTTCTTGTTATCCACCAGCCTGCACCTCCGTCGCCGTTCGGCTTGGAAGAATCCTGTCGGTGAATACCGACATATATCTTTTCGGGTGTATTGCTGAGATATTCAAATATGTCTATTTCCGGTGGCCAACTGTTGTTGCCGTTTAGCCAGAATGCAGGCCAGAATCCGCTCTTGTCGGGCATTCTGAATCTGCCTTCTATATAAACATTTCCGCTGAGAGGGTATCTGCTAAACGGAAGATGTACAACGCCTGTAAGATGACTGTACTTTCTCCACTTGTTTTCACCTATTTTATCAGTGTATCCAGTTTCTCCGTTTTTATCTTTTATCCAGTTGTCATCAGCTACTCTTGTAGCAGTAAGAACAAGCTTTCCGTCCTTTACTGCAACCTGAGATTGTCTTACCACAGCCGAATAATTATGATGATCGCTCCACGGATAACTGTAAGCCCATATATCTGTATTAAGTGCATTGCCTTCAAATTCATCTTTCATTATAACGTTTTTCTGACTTCTTACCATAAATGATGCTTTCAGCTTTTCTTGTTCGGTATCTGCATATGATATATAGTATTCAGAACCGGTACACATAAGATATCTCTGAGGCAATGAGTACATCTGATAACTTGTGCCTTTTGAAAGACCTTTTGTTTTTATAAAACTTGCATTTTTCCTAAACTGTTCGCTGTTATCATTCTGTGCGAGTATTATCTCACTCGAACCCGATTTTCTGCACAGATACCAGCCGGGCTTGGACGCTGATTCAAGGCTTACTGTATCAGAACCTGCAAATCCTGTTTTTTCATTAAACTTAGCATCCGTAAGCGGAGAAACATTTCTGCCTGAGGTAAGTTTGTTTTCTTTAATACGCAAAAACGTTCCTGACTTTGTTGCAGTTTCAAGTCTTACATACTCATTATCAGCTTCGATAGCCACAGCGTTTTCATAATCTTCTCCGCCACTTTCAACTACAAGCTGAGGTACACCGCTTTTATCCGATGATTCTCTTGAATGGAACAGTGCCAGATTGCTTACTGCGTCCGAGTTGTTTTCATGATCACAAACAAGCACAAAATTAAATTCTTTTGCCTGCGGGTTTTCTCTTACAACATCTGTAACATCAAACTGTATTACCGAACCTGCATCATCAGGGTGTTGTGTAACAACTACATCACAAAGTCCGTATGTATCAGGAAACTCCTTATATTCAGGAGGAGATTGTTCAGACCAGTTGCTGTTGTATGCATACAATTTAACTTCACAGTCACCATTTGCTGTACGTGCTAGTTTTAGATTTATCTGAGCGCGTTTTACGTCATTAAGTTCAAGGCTGTCTGCCGGAAATTTCAGATAAACGTTTCGTCTTATAGCCGCATTATAACCGGCTACATTGATTATTCCCTTTTCAGAATCTTCATCACCATCTGCCCTTATGCAAATATCATCTGAAACATTTACAGATGTAACTGTTTTCTGACTGTTTTGATTTTGCGTTATCTGAGGTAATGAATCTCTGACTCCGCACAGATATTCATTCATTATCTGTACATCATCCGCATCAATTTTTCCGTTCCCGTTAAAATCAGCATCTGTACCGGAAGAAGTATCTCCGCTTAGCATACTTTTCAAATAAATACAATCAACAAGATTTATCTTTCCGTCATTATTCAGATCCCCTCTCTGTACCGCCAGAATGTCGTTTAATGGCAAACTGACAACTGAAAGTGCTATAATCCCCGACAAAGCCCTCAAAATCATTTTCCTGGAAAACATTTTAATACCTCCTGGTTCAATTTAACAAACTTAAAATTTAGCCTCACAATCACATTATACAAAAAAGTGAAGTAATTGTCAACTCAAAATGTGAGATTTTTGAAAATTTGAATTATATATTTTCAGACTATATAACCGTATAATTATATACATTATTTTCAAAAACATTTTCTGACATCAGAAAGTGTCGCTAAATTGATTAATTTATTAAAAAAATCTTTTTAAACTTGAAAATTTAATGAAAAAAGTAATTTTTTCGCAAAAACGATTGACAAGTGAATACAAATACTGTATAATATACTCATGGTAAAATTTATTACCGTGTTTTTTTATTTTATTTTTATATTATTTAGGAGGAACCCAAATGAAATCCACAGGTATTGTAAGAAAGATTGATGAATTAGGAAGAATCGTTCTCCCAATCGAACTCAGAAGAACACTTTGCATCAGCGAAAAGGACAGCCTCGAAATTTACGTAGATCAGGACGCTGTAATACTCAAGAAATACAAATCATCATGCATTTTCTGCTCAAGCAACGAAAACCTCGTTGACTACAAGAACAAGAGCGTATGCCAGGACTGCATGAACGATCTTAAGAAATAATAGATCACAAGTTATAAATACAACCTGCTTTTAATTTTAAAGGCAGGTTTTGTTTTTCATTATTTACGAGGTGATTTTGTGGAAAAGAAATTTGATATCCCCGGTTTTATATATTTTAAAGAAAAAAATATATATACAGGCAGTGTAGGAAATATATTTAATTATAAAATCATTCCGGGCGAAAACTTTAGTGTAACAGTATGGAAAGGCAAAAACTGCTTAGCCAAAACTCATGAAGAAGATATTTTAGCTAAGCAGGAATTTGAATTTACAGCTAACGGTCTTGAAGAATTAAAAAACTGGCTCGATACAAAGCATATCGAAACTATCAGTTAAGAAAACTTTTTGTAAAAGCTTCCCGTCAATATTCTTCTATACTTCTGCCAAACTGTTTTGGCATTATAAAGTTATAAAAACGTTCATTAAAATAATTATCAGTCATACCGGAAATATAGTCAATTATTACTCTGCCTGTTTTTCCGGAACTCTCATATTTTGAAATATAATTTGCATCATAAGAATCAAGATGATCTTTAAAGATTTCTGAAGAAAAATTTTGTGTTTTGATATGTTCACTGTACTTCTCATAAAGTGTGGTGAACATATTTTTTATTTTAAAATCTTCATCTTTTATAGCAGGATTTTTATATATTTTTGCATAGTTAAAGTCCATAAGTTCACGCAACGCCTGATATACTACATCTGAGATCGTCAGATACGGTTTGTCATAACTATTTGATACTATATCTGTTATAAGTACGTTGATTATAGTACTGTTTGTATCTCCGAGTATTTCCCTTACACTGTCAGGAATATCGCTTCTCTTTATCAGTTTAAGAATAATTGCGTCTTCTATATCACGTCCTATGTACGCTATAACATCGCTGATACGTACAACACAACCCTCAAGTGTCATAGGAACAAGGCATGAACTATAATTTTTTACAGTAAAGCATTTTTCATACTCTGATAAAAACTGCTCTTTGGTTTTGTTTTTATCCGGCTCATACTTTGACTGCAATATTTCACCGTTATGAGAAAGCACTCCGTCAAGAACCTGCAGACTTAAATTAAGCCCCTTTCCCCTGCGTTCAAGCTCCATGAGAAATTTTACGCTCTGAGCATTGTGACAAAAATACCCAAGATCATTTTTCTGACATATTTCATTGAGATATCTCTCACCTTCATGACCATATGGTACGTGCCCCAAATCATGCGCAAGTGCAATAGCTTCGATAAGGTCTTCATTTAATCTCAAACATCTCCCTATCATTCTTGCTATCTTTGAAACAAGCTGAACATGGAGAACACGATGAGTAATATGGTCATTTTCAAATAATGAAAATACCTGTGTTTTATCAATATATCTGGTATATGCTTTAGAATGAATTATTCTGTCTGCGTCATGGAAAAATGCCGGTCGTATAGTCTGACGATCGGGAATTTTTTCTTCGTTAAACCGTATGCTTTCAGAACTTTTACAAGCATATTTACTTAACGTTTTCGCTTCACGTTTATGTTCATTTTTAATTATATGATTAAAAATCTCTATCTGCTGTTCTGTATACTCCATTTATCCCACCCCGAAAAAATTTATTTTAATACTGTAGGAAGTCCGTTTACGACTATGTTAGGATCGTCAAGATCAATTATAAGACAATTTCTTCCCTGTATCATACTGGTTTTTAGTTTTCCTGCCGCATCTTTTTTGATGTTTATAGTAACATCCGGTGTTACGACAACAGTTTTGTTGTCCGCTATATTTGCCGCAGTAAGACCTACATCTCCGACAAGTGTCTTGTATGCAGGTTCAAGTGCCTGAAGTTTTTCTTCGCTGACACCGGCTTCAGACAAAATATGTTTTAACTGCTTTTCATTTATAGTGGCTGCCTCTGTTTCATTTTTGCTAAGATCCACCACTTCTCTTATCTTGTCATTTACCTGTGTTATAACATTATAATCAAGTTCATCAGAAACTACAGTATTAAGTACCTGCTGGAAACGTGCTTTCTGTTTTTGTGCAGACATAGTAAAGATACAGTCAAGAACATTTTCAACTATTGAAATATTTGGCTTGTCAGGCTTCTTCACAAAATACATAATATGATTTACATCAGGAGCACGGTCGCTGAAAACAGGATATATAAAACCGTCTGTCGGAATTTTGCTGATAACCATTTCAGTATTTGATTTTTTTGCAATAGTTTTTGTTTCCTCATCAAAATAAAGACCGATATCATTTGTGTTTGCCGGACATATACCTGTTATGATAAAGTTATACTCTTCTGTGATATTATCCATATCGTCTTCATCGTTTTTATTTTTACGTTTTATACTGTATGTACAGTGTGCAGTCAGAATTGTAAATGATGCTGCGTAATCTATATTTTTAGTGATTTTTTCAAGATAATCTGTTACCGCCTGTTCATCTTTAAGTTTAGTTGTCACCAGTTCATAAAGAACTTTCTGAGCACCGCCGTCTTCGTATGCTTCCTGCGGAAATTCGTATTCCACAAGATGTTTTCCTATACTTCCTGTGAGAACTTTTTTCAGGCTCTCTGTTATGACTTCTCTTTCATCATCAGGAATTATACTGTGTGGTTTTGTTTCACGATATTTGATGTTTTTTTCAGGATCAATATATACCGATAATATTGAATTTATCGTAAAGTATCCGCTGTCATCAGAAAAATTCTTTTTAATTTCATTTAATTCTTTTTTATTCATATGTATATCCTCATTCACTATAATATATATATATTTATTATACATCACTATTTTTTTTATGTCAAACAAAAAATAAGCAAATTTTTCTAATAGAAATATATAACTATCTTTTTGCAAAGAAAAAACAGATCCGTTGCGGATCTGTTTTTTTAATATCTATTTTTGTTTTTTAATTATTTTACCTGTACACCATATCCATATATATGTCAAAAGCAGTGAAACTAAAAATACTGCCAGTGCTTCCAGACATATAAACGCTGTTCCGCCATATTTGAAAGGATCAATTTTTAACGATACAGCTATATATTTAAGTACAGCCATATGAATAAGATATATTCCCAAAGAACATTTATCTATAAGCATTATCGATTTATTTAAGATATTGTTCTTTATGGAAGAAATATTTTTCAGCAAAGAAAAAGCCGAAAAAGAAATAACAACTATAAGTGGCGAAGAATAATTTTCTAACAGAAGTGATAACAGATCATTTCTGTTTTTAAAGTTAAGCGCCGTTATTACGCAGACAGCGATCACACCTGCAATCAGTAAGCCTACCGAAAGTATAACAGGAACTTTTACCTGACTTATACGGTATCCAAGGAAAAGATAAAACGGATATATTGTATAGATACATATGTAAAACGGTATATCCATATTTATTACTTTGTTTACTACAGGAACGACTGATAAAAACAAAGCTAGGACAACTAAAAAATAATCCAGTTCCTTTGATGTAATATTTTGTGAAACAATTCTGTATACAGGCAAAAGCAGATATATCGCTATCATCATGTACAAATACCACAAATGACTCCAGCCTGTTCCTTTGAAAGCATTGGTCAGTCCGTTTTTTATAAAGTCAATACTGATATCCTTACTGACAAATGCCATATCAAAGAGTGCAAAAATCAGTGAGAAACAAATAAGGCTCAAAAATAATTTCATGATATATTTTGAAAATATTTTCTTTAATCCGACTTCACGTTTACCGTCAAGCAACAAAACACCCGATACCATCACAAATCCCGGAACTGCCCACATCATCAGATTTCTTACCGAAAGACAAATGATGTTGTGTATCTCATTGACTGCATAACTTGCAGATGCATAAAACGTATGCAGAACTACTACTGATATACAGGCAATTACTCTGATAACACTTATATATTTTATCTGATCTTTCAATAAAACAGCCCTCCGCTACCTATGCAACCTGCATTTGGATCAACTGTCTGAGCTTCTGTCGTTGTTTCAGATACTGTAGTTACTTCCTCTGTAACAGTTGTTGTCTGGGCCTCTGTAACCTCAGTTGTAACTTCTGTAATTTCAGGCAATGTAGTTTCTTCGGTAACTTCTTCTGTTACATTATCTGCTGATGCTTCAGTAGCCGGTGGTTCTGTTGCAGTAGCTTCTGTAGCTTCTTCCTGTGTAGTTTCCTGAGTTGAAACTGTTGTTGTTTCTGATGTAGTTTCAGACGAAACTGTAGTTGTAACAGCTGTTGTTACAGTAGTAGTTTCTTTGGTCTGTTCTGTAGTAACACTTGTAGTTGTTACTGCTGTTGTTTCTTTTACAGAATTATCGTTTTTCTGCGGTTCTGTATTTTCGTCACCGCAACCTGTAAATAAAACCATACTGAAAATAAGCGCCAAAATATATTTTTTCATGTTACACCTCTAGCTCATTGTACTTTCTTTAGAATATCTCCATGTACCGGATTGACCGTACTGTATCAGATATCCATTACTACCTGTTTCATTCGTAAAATCAGGATCACAGACATAAACAACTCCGTCTATGATAACTTCTACCCATGAATGTGGCCCCCAGCCACCATTCCATAACGGAACTTTTCCCGAAATAAGATGCGCATCATATCCAAGTGTTTTTGCCATCTCGCAGAACATAGCAGCCATAACATAACAATTTCCTTTGCCATTTACGAAGCCATATTCTGCATACCATTCCATTGTTGTCTTGTCATCTTGTGGCATATCTGCTGTATGACCGTAATATGGGATAGACGCAGATGCATTAAATGCCGCTTTAAGATCCCAGCCTACTTCATTAAGCTTAGCGGCAGCCAGCGGATACTGATATACCGGTTTTGGATCCATAAATTCTTCTTTCATAAGTGAAAGATCAAAAATATTCACACTGCCACTACCATTAAAATCTGCGGCTTTCAATTGTTCTTCGGTTAATTTTTCTATTCCGAATATATATTTTTTCATAAGAACAATATCAGTTGCAGTAAACTTACCGTCTGAATCAATATCTCCTTTTACCGTCTGGGCAAAAACCTTGTCGGTATTCAATACCGGAATCATAGATAAACCAAGCAAAAATGCAAAAATATTTGTTTTTCTCATAAACACGCCCCCTGTTATTTTATTATTTAATTAAAAAATAGTAATCTTAAAGATACTGCGGATCAAGAACGTATCCTACACTTTCAAGAGTTGCCTTTGATGCTCTGTTTGAGATCAGACACTCTGCTATAGGTATAAGTTTTTTCTCAAGACATAGCTGGGTCATTATATGAACCATGCTTCTGCCTAAGTGTTTGCCACGATATTTTTCAGAAACATACATACCCACTTCACGTATCCTGTCATCTGTAAGGTCATCTCGCCAGTAAGCCGGCAAAAGCGTACCAACAGCAACAAGTTCACCTTTTATTCTGTAGATGTATATAGACGGATCATCGATAAATCTGTCAACTTCCTGCTCATCATCAAAGAAATCTGTAGCAATGAGTTCTTCTCTGTCATCAACCGTAGCCAAAACAAGATCATCAAACGAAAACAAAGGTACAAATCCGTTAACTCCCACATACTTGAACTTGTACGTTACAGTCATGGGATCTCCCGACTTTTTATAGCTCTCCATTATTGATGACAATATTCTGTCTGCTGTTTCATCTTTTGAAAGCAACGGCAACTGTTCCTGAGCATCACGGGTTATGATAGTAACTATATTTGTATCTCCGGCAAACCCTGCACCGCTTTGTTTAAGGTTATTTGCCGCTATCATATCTATATTTTTTCTAAGCAGCTTTTCTCTGGAATTTTCGATCATGTTTTCAGTTTCCATCGAAAAACCGCATATAAACTGTCCGTCACGTCTGTTTGCACCGATATATCCGAGTATGTCCTGAGTTCTTTCGAGTTCGATACTCATATCATCAGACTTTTTCTTTATCTTCTGATCGCTTACTTTTGAAGGCCGGTAATCTGCTACAGCCGCTGATTTTATAATTATATCATAGTTTTTAAAATTTTCGGTCACAGCGTCAAACATTTCCTGAGCCGTCACTACATCTATAACCTTTACAAAAGGAGGCGGTTCTATCGAAACCGGTCCTTTTACCAGTAAAACATCAGCGCCTCTGAGCATAGCCTGTCTTGCGAGTGAAAAACCCATTTTTCCTGTAGAATGATTTGAGATAAATCTGACCGGATCTATGGATTCACGGGTAGGGCCGGCTGTTATCAAAATTTTTCTTCCTTTAAGATCATGAGGATAAGCTATTTCTTTTGTAATGTAAGACAAAAGAACTGTCTCATTCGGGAGTTTCCCCTTACCGCTGTCACGACACGCAAGAAAACCGCTGTCCGGCTCTATTATGTTATAACCGAATTTTTTTAACTTTTTCAGATTATCCTGCACTATAGGATTTTCATACATGGCAGTATTCATAGCAGGAGCTATAAAACACGGAGCTTTAGTCGCCATTACTGTTGTAGAAAGCATATCATCAGCTATTCCGCCTGCTATTTTTCCAATGATATTTGCAGATGCAGGAGCTATCATAAATACATCAGCTTTCTGTGCGAGCGAAATATGTGCTACATTAAACTGAAAATTTCTGTCAAATGTATCGATCAGACATTTATTACGGGTTATCGTTTCAAAGGTTATAGGATTTATTATATTCACTGCATTTTGTGTCATTATAACATGAACATCACAATTAAGCTTTACTAACATACTTGCAAGATTTGCAGCCTTATATGCAGCTATACTTCCTGTAACTCCAAGCACTACACACTTTCCGCTGAGCATATGATTTTTCCTCCTTATTCTTCTCTGAGCATTTCCTCTGTTATAAGACCATGTTTTTCATACTCAAAAATTTTGCTTACTTTATTTTTATCATCAACAAACACAACTGTCGGTTTATGACAAGTTGCTTCCTGAGGAGTCATTGTCATGTAAGACATTATGATCACAATATCACCTGTCTGAACACATCTGGCAGCCGCCCCGTTAAGACATATCACACCGCTTCCTGCCTCACCGGCTATAACGTATGTTTCGATTCTGTTTCCGTTATTTACATCTACAATCTGAACTTTTTCATATTCAAATATTCCTGCTGCTTTCATAAGATCTGAATCTATAGTTATACTTCCTACATAATTCAGGTCAGCCTGTGTAACAACCGCACGATGTATTTTGCTTTTCAGCAATGTTATTTCCATTTTAAAGATATTCCCCTTTGTTTATTAAGATTGATAAAAGTAATTGTCAATAAGTCTTGTTTTTCCAATATAAACAGCCAGCGCAACAAGACAATTGTCTGTTATCTGCGGAATCTGTTGTATTGTATCAAGAGAAACTATCTTTATATAGTCGATCTTTGCAAGAGGTTCTGAATTCACAAGTTCTTTCATAGCAGAAACTATTGTTTCACAATTTTTCTCGCCACCGAGTATAAGCTTCTCGGCAAGTTTTACTGCTTTACTGAGAACAAGAGCGGCTTTTCTTTCCTGAGGATCAAGATATGTGTTTCTTGAACTCTTGGCAAGTCCGTCTTCTTCTCTTATGATCGGACAGCCGACTATTTCAATATCCATATTGAGATCATCGACCATTCTTTTTATAATAGCCAGTTGCTGTGCATCTTTCTGACCAAAATAAGCTTTATCAGGCATCACAATATTGAAAAGTTTTGCAACTACTGTGCATACACCACGGAAATGACATGGTCTGGACAATCCGCAAAGTTCCTGCGTAAGAAGATTCATATCCACATATGACTGAAAGTTATCATGATACATTTCAGACGGTTCAGGTGCAAAAATAAGGTCTGCTCCTGCCTGACTGCACTTTTCCTTATCATGTTCAAGATCTCTTGGATATGTTGCAAGATCTTCTGTAGGTCCGAATTGCATAGGATTCACAAAAATACTTACAACTACCTTATCATTTTCGCAGGCAGCCTTTATCAGACTCTGGTGCCCTTCATGAAGATAACCCATAGTCGGAACAAATCCAATAGTAGCACCCTCTTTTCTCCAGCCCTTTACGATTTCTCTTACCTCTTTTATTGTCTTTACAACGATCACAGTAAAAACCTCTTTCCAATAAAATTATATATGTTTAAACGTGCTAAAACTCAATTTTCAAATAACTGTGCCGCAAGTTTCTCATAATCGATATTATCATCTGTATTGGCTTTGAATACATGTTCAGCTGACGGATATTCTCCCGACTGTGTTTCACGTATATAAGCCATAAATCCCTCTTTCATAACTTCTCCTGCATTTGCAAATTTCTTTGCAAACTTAGGCGTGATATCATCGTACATAGCAAGCATATCATGATAAACAAGAACCTGACCATCACACCCGTTTCCTGCACCTATTCCGATAGTAGGTATATCAAGTATTGATGTAACATATGTTGCAAGCTTATAAGGAATACATTCAAGCACGACAGCAACTGCCCCTGCTTTTTGTATTGCAACAGCATCACTTATAAGTCTGAGTGCCGCCGCTTCATCTTTTCCCTGAACTTTAAAACCACCGAAAGCATTTACAGACTGCGGAGTAAGTCCGAGATGTGCAACTACAGGAATTGATGCGTTTGTGATCGCTGTTATCTGCTCGCATACTGTTGCACCGCCTTCTAACTTTACAGCATTTGCTCTGCCTTCTTTTATGAGTCTTCCGGCATTTTCAACAGCCTGACTTACAGAAACCTGATATGACATAAACGGCATATCAGCAACGATAAAAGCATTTTTTGCACCTCTTGCAACAGCAGCTGTATGATGTATCATATCTTCCATAGTAACAGACAATGTATCTTCATAACCAAGCATGACCATACCGAGAGAATCACCAACAAGGATAGAATTGATCCCGACACTGTCCATAAGTTTGGCAGTCGAATAATCATATGCTGTAAGCATTGTGATCTTTTCGCCTTTTCTTTTCTGCTCTTTTATAGTTGCTGCTGTATTTTTCATATGATACATCTCCTCGTTTTAATACAGTATGTTTTTATTATATTATTATTACTTCATATTGTCAATGATATATTTACCCGATTTTTTTAAGATTAAAGCCCCACCCTGAATTTTGTTTCAGACAACCTTCATCTATCATATAAACACCATAAAGGTCAATCGTCGAATATCCTTCCGGCTTGACGATCCATTCTCCTGCTCCAAGATAAAAAGTAAAACTGTCAGTATAGAGATTTCCAGACATCTTAAAACTTCCGTCAGGCTTTTCCTTGTTTTTCGGATCAACAAAAAACTCAAATACAGCGTCCAGTTTATTGGCATTGTTCTGAGTGATATCAAGTGTAAGATTAGTTTCACCCTGAGAAGCAATATACGTACCTTCCCATTTACCGCTCAGATCAAATGAAGTAATTGTTGGAGTATAATTAAGATATTTGAATTCCCACTCTTTTTCTTCAAAATTAAGTTCAAAATTAAGTTCGGAAATAATGTTCATAACTACTTCATTTTTTTCAAGTACAAATTCGCAGTTTACCGTATTGTGATGACCTTCAAACGAATGTTTCTGTTCTGTTATTTTTAGATCTTTTACATATTCTTCGGTTATCGTAACTGTCTGCTGATCAAGTGTACCACCGACTTTAAGAGGAGTCTGTGACAACGCTTCTATGATAATGTCATCGGTTATATCCGGTTTAAATCCTTCTTTGTATTCAGGTTCAACAACTTCTGCCTGTTCAAAAGTTTCAAGACGCCACTGATCTTCATATACAAACTTTACCTTGACCGGAACTTTAACTTTCATTATATCCGTACTCATTGAAATATCAATTGTCACATCATCTTTAAGCATTTTAAGGTCCGTGGACTGATCTTTCATAGTAACATCATCAAGATTGTCAGGAGTTATGCACCACTCATAGTCTCCTGCCTGTATATATGAATAATTTATAGCATTTTTTATTTCTTCTATGCTTACGCCTGATACCGGTACTGTTTCCCATTTTTCTTTATTGTACTCTTCAAACTCTTTGAGTTTCCAGCCTGACGCATCGTATAATCTTGCTTTAAGATAAAACTGTCTGGTGTATTCACATTTACCGTCATTTGATATAACTGTACACCATATATCATCAGTTTCTTCTTTTTTATCAGTGTTTCTTTTATCTATAACCAGGCTCTTTATTTTTTCGTTCGGATTATCGCTATAGTATTTGTTTTCTATATATTCTTCCATTTGCGATTTGTCAACAGTCTTATCACCGCATGACGCAAACAAAAGAGCTGTACTGCAAAGTAAACCGCTTAAAATTACAGCGGAAAATTTTTTCATAAAATCTCACCCCATAAATGCAATTATCTGTTGTCTATTTTCTCAGGATACATATCATGATTAAGAAGTCGATGAAATGCAAACTTCTCCCACTTTGTACCCTTCTGACCGTAATTGCAGTAAGGATCTATTGATATTCCGCCTCTTGGAGTAAATTTTCCCCATACTTCTATATATTTCGGATCCATCAGCTTTATAAGATCTTTCATTATTATATTTACGCAGTCTTCATGAAAATCTCCGTGATTTCTAAAACTGAAAAGATAAAGTTTGAGCGACTTGCTCTCAACCATTTTCTTTCCCGGAATATATGAAATATATATTGTCGCAAAATCCGGCTGTCCTGTTATCGGACAAAGGCTTGTAAATTCCGGACAATTGAATTTTACAAAATAATCATTTCCGCAATGCTTGTTTGCAAATGTTTCTAACAACTGCGGAGCATAATTATCAGGATACTTGACTTTTTTGTTTCCAAGTAAAGTCAATCCATCTGTTTCTTTAGATGTTCTCATAAATTATTGATTCCTTTAACTATTTATTTTTTAACGGGTCAACTATACCGTTGACTGTGAAAGCATTTTCCCTGTCTATACAAGTTCCGCACTTTCCGCAAGGCTCATCATTGCCTGCGTAACAGCTCCATGTAAGTTCATAGGGAACACCAAGTTCCAGACCTTTTTTTACTATTTCTGCTTTTGTACAGCTTACAAACGGAGCTTCTATATGCAATTGTTTTCCACTACCTTCATATATTGCAGTATTCATGGCATTGTTAAATACCTCAGTGCAGTCAGGATAAGCCGCTCCTGCCGCATCATCACTGTGAACTCCATAATATATGATACTGCATTCTTTTGATAAAGCTATACTTGCCGCTGTAGACAACAGCAAACCATTTCTGAACGGCACATATGTTGATACCGGTGTACCATCAGTCTTTTTAAGTTGCTCAGCGTAACTTTCTTCCGGTATTTCTTCGGAAGAGTTCTGAAGAAGCGAACAATTGCTGTATGAAAATATACGCATCAGATCAATATTTATATATTCCACACCATAGTATTCTGCTATAAGAACAGCAGCATCAATTTCTTTTTTATGTTTCTGACCATAAAACACAGACAATGCTGTAACATTTTCTTTACCGTATTTGTCAACAGCCATTGCCAGACAAGTTGTACTGTCTATACCACCACTGAATAATACCAGTGCTTTCATATTATCACCTCTACCTGAATAATTGATTCTGAAGCATAGCATCAGTTTTAAAGCGACCTCTCAGAGTGGTTGTCACTGTTTTGGAAGCAGTTTTCTTTATTCCTCGTGCTGTCATACAGCTATGACAACCTTCGATAAGTACAGCCACATCATCTGAACCGGTAATTTTCTGTACTATTTCAGCAATATCCGAACCTATACGTTCCTGCAGCTGCAACCTCTTGGCTACCATATCGGCGATTCTTGCAAGTTTGCTTATTCCGATAACTTTGTTCTTCGGAAGATATGCTATAGAAACTTTCATATCATACATAAGTGCAAGATGATGTTCACAGTAACTGAAAACTTCTATATCCTTTACTATGACCATGTCCTGTTCGGAATCATTATTGTCTATTGAAAAAGTCTTATTGAACATATCCGCTATTTCATCATTTGTATAGTTCATACCTTCAAAAACTTTTTCATACATCTTTGCTACACGTTTAGGCGTATCAACAAGTCCTTCTCTTTCGGGATCATCACCAAGCGCAATTATTATACCCCTTATATGTTTTTTTATTGCTTCTGTATCAATAGCCACTTATCCTTACACTCCTTTTTTATTAGGATCCCAGATTATTTTGTGAATCTGTAGCTGTAAATTTATATTATTAAGATTATTTTCCTTCATAAACTCAACTATCTGTTCCGGAGAAATCTTTCCGAAAACAGGACTCAGATACACTGAACATTTTTTTGTAAGTTCAAATTTTTCTATGACCTGTTTTGCTTTATTCAGATCATTTTCATCTGATACTACAAATTTTACTGTATCAATCGAACCAACTCTGCTGAAGTTAAGCAAAAACATCTGATCTTCCATACCACTTGCAGGGAGTTTATAATCAACAGTAAATGACGGTCTGTCCTTTATATCCATAAACTGTGAAATATCCACACTGCCATTTGTTTCAACTTCTACTCTCAATGTCTTATCAGTAGCAAGTTTTTCAAAAAGTTCTCTTATTCCGTCCTGTATCAAAGGCTCGCCACCGGTAATAGTCACATTTTTTACACCTGTACTTTTTATATAATCATATATCTGTTCTGTGTCCATTACTTCATATGCAACGCCCAGATCTCTTGCCCAGCCTGTATCACAATAAGTGCAATCAAGATTGCATCTGCAAAATCTTATAAAAACCGCCAGCTGTCCTGCAAGACGCCCTTCCCCGTTTACACTTACAAACTTTTCTGCTACATTAAACTTCATATTATTCTTCCTGTCCATTATATATTGCACAATTGTTAGGAGTCTCATAAACGTGTATTTCCTTTACCGGCAAACCACGTTCTGCTAATCTGTCATAGAAAAACTTTGAAAGATTTTCTGCTGTTGGTCTGAAGTCAAGAGAAATGATTTTGAAACCTTTGTCGCAAAGCATACTGTAAAGAGTATCTCCAAGCGTATCACGTTCTATTATCAGAGCATGATCCATACTTTCTGTTTCTTCTTTAAGAATATCCTTGAAAGTTTTAAAATCAACGAGCATACCTCTTTCCTGACCATCTTCAACTAATTTATCAGCTGATACTTCAGCAACTACCTTCCATCTATGTCCGTGAATATTACTGCATTTGCCTTCGTACCCAAATAAAAAATGGGCACTGTCAAATTCCGATTCCGTTCTTAATGTGTACAAAAACAAGTCACTCCTTATTTAAATTAAAGAAAAGCAGACAAAAAACTGCCTGCTTATAACTAAAGTCAATTATGTATTTTTATTTTAAATCGTACAAAATCAGCCCTAGTTTTTTTTAAAGACAGGATGGTACAAATAAACTGTCTGCCCAAAAAACAACCCCGATTGTATCACAACGGGGAAATCCGAAAAAATTCGGGATATTTTTAAGATGAACCGTATGAAAACCAATCCGTTTTCATACGTCTATCAA
>SVNW01000076.1 GCA_015066745.1 Ruminococcus sp.
GTACTTTCAGAATCTTTTTTCAAAATTATATTTCTAAAAAAATACAGTTATATTGCATTTTTTTAGAAGTTAAGTTATACTAATCACATGGGGGTGTAGTGAAATGAAAGAAAATAATCATATGATTCCTGCTAAAAGAGAAGAAATAGTAACAGATGACGGACAAGCAAAATACTATTTTGCCGAAAAATATTTTAATACAGACTGGCACAGGATTACTGATTCTGAAATAGATCTTCTTATGGAAAATCATATTTCGGATAATATCGGTAAAGATTCTGTCAGCTTTGGCATTTTTGTTTTTTCGTTTCTTACATATCTTATACTGTCACTGTTGGAAGGAATCAATTTTAACGCTATTCTTATAGCATTTTTTGTATCTTTATTCATAGGAGTCTATACTTATTTTAAAGAGACATTATTTGTAAGGTCACTAGAAGAAGCCGACGTATGTATTTTGCCAATATATAATCTTTATATGTTACGAAAACAAGTAAAAGACAAAATAAAAGAATACCACTATGCAGAAGCTTTTTATGGATATGAATTATATACGTTTAATATAAATGCTGATGATATAGGTGATATAGGTGCAACAGATATAGTTCTTGTAAACATAGGAAATCATACTAAAACTTTTCCTATCGTTATAGAAGAACACATTGACCGTAACGGTTGCTCACGTGGATATCATATGTACACCAATAAAGCCAGACTACCTTTTACTTTTTGAACAATAAGCGATGAATTAAAAATAAACATTTTCTTTGACAAACCACACACAATAAGGTATAATTAATTATGGTTTAAATTTTTATATAACGGAGGATTTAAATATGTCAAAAAAACCTTTTTACATTACAACACCGATATATTATCCATCGGGAAATCCGCATATCGGACATTGTTATACAACAGTTGCCTGCGATTCTATTGCACGTTATAAGCGAATGCAGGGATATGATGTAATGTTCCTTACAGGTACGGATGAACATGGTTTAAAAATAGAACAGAAAGCTGCTGAAAAAGGCATCACACCTAAGGAATATGTAGACGAAATAGTTGAAATATTCAAAAAACTCTGGAGCTACATGAATATCAGCTATGACAGATATATCCGTACTACAGACGATTATCATATCGAAACTGTACAGAAAATTTTCAAGGAACTTTACGATAAGGGATACATCTACAAGGGCGAATATTCCGGAAAATACTGCACTCCTTGTGAAAGCTTCTGGACTGATTCACAGCTTGTTGACGGCAAATGCCCTGAATGCGGAAGAGAAGTTATCGAAGCAAAAGAAGAAGCTTACTTCTTTAAAATGTCACCTTTTGCAGAAAGAATAGAAAAACTTCTTACCGAAACAGATTACCTCAGACCTAAGACAAGAGCTACAGAGCTTGTAAACAACTTCATAAAGCCGGGTCTTGAAGATCTCTGCGTTTCAAGAACAACATTCAAATGGGGCATTCCTGTAACATTTGATGAAGGACACGTTGTTTATGTATGGATAGATGCACTTTCAAACTATATCTCCGCTCTCGGATTTGCAAACGGAAATTATGCAGACTACGAAAAATTCTGGCCTGCTGACGTTCATATGGTTGCAAAGGATATCATGAGATTCCACGCTATCATATGGCCTGCAATGCTCATGGCTCTTGAACAGCCACTTCCTAAGCATCTTGCTGTTCATGGCTGGATAACATTCAACGGTCAGAAAATGAGTAAATCACTCGGAAACGTTGTAGATCCTTTTGTACTCGGCGAAAGATACGGTGCAGACGCTATACGTTACCACATCATGAGAGAAATGGCACTCGGTTCTGACAGCTCATTCTCAAATGAGATCATGATAAACCGTATAAACTCCGACCTTGCAAACGGACTTGGCAACCTTGTTTCAAGAACAGTTGCAATGGTTGACAAATATTTTGGCGGAAAACTGCCTGTTGAAAAGGTTTCAGGCGAATTTGACGCTGAACTCATCGAAGCGGTTTCACAACTCAGAGATAAGGTTGACAATTTCGTTGACAACACACAGCTTAACAATGCACTCGCTGAAATATTCCAGATTGTTTCAAAAGCTAACAAGTACATTGACGAAACTGCTCCATGGGTACTCGCAAAAGACGAAAACAACAAGCCGAGACTCGCTGCTGTACTTTACAACTTACTCGAAGCTATCCGTGTGGTTTCATCACTTCTCTGTCCTTTCATGCCTACAACAATGCCGGCAGTATGGAAACAGATCGGTGCTTCTGAAAGTGATGTTTCATACGAAAATGCAGCAAAATTCGGCGTACTTCCTGCCGATGTACAGATATGCAAGGGTGATGTTCTCTTCCCACGTATAGATGTTGATAAGGAAATAGAAGAACTCAACGCTCTCATACAGCAGAACGCTGAACCGGAAGAAGAAAAAATTGATGTAGTTCCGCTTGAACCTGAAATCTCAATAGATGATTTCTTCAAAGCTGACCTGAGAGTTGCAAAAATAGTTTCATGTGAAAAAGTAAAGAAATCAAAGAAACTTCTCTGTTCACAGCTTGATGATGGCATGGGCGGAAGACAGGTCGTTTCAGGTATAGCTCAGTGGTATTCACCTGAAGACCTCGTTGGCAAGAAGGTTGTTATAGTTGCAAACCTCAAACCGGTAACACTTTGTGGTCAGGAAAGCAATGGTATGATATGCTGTGCTGATATGCCTGACGGTTCTGCTAAGGTAATGTTTGTTGATGACAGTGTACCTTGTGGAAGTAAGTTAAGATAAGATAATAACTTAATTTTTAAAGGACTGCCTTTTGAATCACATCATTTGGCAGTCATTTGTTTTTATATTGCAAAAAACATCGGCTCATTATCGAACCGATGTTTTTTCATTTTATCTTCTAAATTCCTAAATCATTGCAAACTTTTAACTAATTAGTTCTGTGGACCAAGTACTACAGCTTCTTTTGAAACATACTGTTTGAAGTGTGCGAGGTCTGCGATATTTACTTCACCGTTAGCGTTTACATCAGCAGCTTTAAGCTGTGCGTCTGTCAGTTTTGTGTCTCCGAGGAGGTAGAGTGACAGAATCGAAAGATCAGTAAGATCAGCAGTACCGCTACCGTCAAGATCGCCGTATACAATGCCACTGGGTGTGTCAACAGGTGGTTTCGGATCTGAAGAACCTTCTGCTGTGTAAAGATCCTTTGGAAGTTCATCAAGTGTGATTACATAATCACTTGTGTATACTGACTTGAGGCTTTCCTTTGTATTCCACTTGGAATCTGTGAGCCATTCTGTATGCCATGTCATGAATGAACCCCACTTTGAACCGTCAGCCATAAGGTTTTCAGGATTCGGGATAGTACCGTTTTCGTGGAGAATGATAGGCATATCTGTACCTACTACATCGAGTACCTTGTTGTACATACCGATAAGTGATGCATCATTTTCTACGTATGTATCTGCACCTGCGATGTCTACATATTCATCGCCCGGATACCATGATGCAGGAACTGATGCTGTAAATCCAAGAGCCCAGATAAGGTTGTCGAGATCCCAGTGATTTGTGTATCTGTCGTACATGATCTGCCAGAGCTTCTTGAAGTTTTCAGCTCCGCCTTTGCCCCACCAGAACCAGCCACCGTCAAATTCGTGGAATGGTCTCCAGATAACAGGTACGCCTGCTTCCTTGAGTTCTGTAAGTGCCTGAGCACCCTTATCCATTGCCTTGATAAGTGCTTCGTATTCTGCTGTGCCTTCTGTAAGAGCCTTATCCCAATCAAGATCGTCAGCCTTACTGTCATCATAACTGTCTGAGAAGTCAGAACCGCAGTGCCAGCAGATTGTTACGATACCGCCCTTGTTGTACCAGTCGATAGCTCTCTTGTTTACACCTGCGAAGTCATCGCCCATGTAGTCAAGACCTCTCATAGCAGGAAGTTCGCCTGTAGCGTCCTTGATATAGTTCATTTCATAGTCAACGCTACCCATCCATGTGGATTCCTGCTGACCTGAAATTATCTTGTTTCCGTACATTTCACAGATATAGCTGTAAAGTGATTTTGCTGCTGCAGATGCGTTCTTGTTTGAAAGTGTTGCACCTGTTGCGTCTACCTTTGTTGCTTCAGCCTTGTTTACTGTTACATAGTCAAGATATGTCCAGCCCCAGCTGCTTACCATCTTGAGTGTGTTCTTACCGGCCTTGAGACTTACTACTGTACCCTTTGTTTCTGTAAAGTCAGCTGAATTTGTAAATGTTACATTTTCAGCAAGTGTTCCGTTTACATAGAGATCCTGTATCTTGTGGTTAGGATCAAAATTCTGTGAATAACCAAATACTAACTTGTAAAGACCTGCTTCTTCAACTTCAACATCTATAGAAACAGAGTCACCTGCATCCTTTAAGAATACATACTTGCCACCGCTTGCAGCAGAATCGCTCTGAACTTCTGTACCGCCTGCATCTTCAAGTTTACCGTTTTCAAATTCGTATCTTCCGTCTACAACCTGTGCCGGAGGATTGCTTGGATTACTTGGATTGCTTGGATTGCTTGGCTGTGATGGCTTTGTAGCTGTTCCGTAAAGATCCTTTGGAAGTTCATCAAGTGTGATTACGTAGTCACTCTTGTAGAGTTCTGCAACTGTAGCAGGATTGTTATAGTTTGTGTTCATAAGATGATCGCCATACCATGGGCAGAAATAGAGCCATGCAGCCTTTTCTGAAGTAAGGTTTTCAAGCTTAGGAATAGTGTCGTTTTCTGACATAGCTATCGGCTTGCCGTCTTTTCCGTACATACCAACAAGTGAATAGAATGTACTAGCTATAGCACTTTCGTTAGGAGTAGTAGTTCCTGTTGTCCAGTTTGTTGCATTGTACTTGTCATAACCTACGATATCAACGTACTTTGTACCCGGATACCACTGATATGATGTATCATATGTATAGCTGTTAAACTCCCAGATAAGGTTGTGGAGTCCGTATTCGTTTGTAAGAAGGTCATAAAGATAGATGTAGAGATCCTTGTAAACTTCTGCACCGTCTTTTGCCCACCAGAACCAAGCACCTTCACCGTTTGCACCGCCATTACCTTCAGCTTCATGGAAAGGTCTGAAAATAAGCGGAACATTTGCATCCTGAAGTTTCTTAAGTTCCTTTGCAAGATTTTCTACGCAGAGGAGGAAGTAGTCATGTTCTACTGTGCCGTCCTTGAGTACGTTTGCAGGAACAAAGTCTGTCTTTTCTGAATAAGTAGTCTGTTCCCATGGAAGAGTTGAACCAAGCTTGTAATCAGCCATTGTTACAGGAACATTTATATGCCAGCTTGCTGTAGCGATACCGCCTTTTTCAGCCCAGTCAATGATTCTGCCTGTAACTCCGTCGTCCCATGCATAAAGCGGACAGAAGTCACCGAAGTCAAAACCTTTGATAGCCGGATATTCACCTGAAAGGTCATAAATGTATTCAAATTCGTCTTCTCTTGAAACACCATAGTATTCCTGCTGTCCTGAAATGATGTTCTTTCCGTATACACTTGCAAGATAGCTCATGAGGTTCTTTGCTTCATCTGTAGCCTTAGGGTCACAAAGTGTGCTGCTTGCTGTGAGTTCCGGAAGAACTGCCTTTTCAACTTCAATATAGTCAAAAATTGTCCAGCCCCATGATTTCTGGATTGTTATAACGTTTTTACCTTCTGTAAGTTTTATATTTCCAACTTTCATCTCTTTAAATGTATCAGATACTGCAAAGTTGATCTGGCTCTGCATTACACCGTTTATAAGAAGATTCTGAGTCTTTACACCTCTGTCTTCCGGTAAGCAGTAACCAATAGTAAGGTCATATACATCTGTTGCATCAACAGTAACTGTTACAGAAATATCGCCTTCCTGCATATCAACGTATCCGCTTCCTGAATAACCGCTTATGGATGAACCTGCTACACTGTCAGCTGTATATTCTCCGTCTTCAAATTCTACTCTTGAAGATGCCGCACTTACTGTCTGAACTTCAACATCACCGATAACTCCGGAATAACTTCCGAATGTTGTGAATGTAAGTGCTACTGCTGCTAATGCACTGCAGATTCTTTTAAAGTTTCTTGATTTCACTAAAATTCCTCCTAAAAACTTAAACTTAGATTCCATTTCATCAATCTTAACCTTAAATCCCAAAGCACCCTAACTGTTTACATTATAACATAATACATTTAAGTTTTCAATCATGGTTTTTAACAAAAAAATAAGATAATTTTATCTAAAATTAATATGCATTTAAGTGGTTTAAGTAGATTTAAAAAAGTAATCACATAAAATATTTATTTTTTTGATTTTAATGAATATTTTATTTATATCAGACCATAATATTTTCAGGAACTCAAAGTTCCAAAATCAAATGAGGTGTTAATGATGTTGGACAAACTGGCATTGATACTCCTTATAATAGGTGGAGTAAACTGGGGGCTTGTAGGCATATTTGAATTTGACCTTGTTGCCTGGCTCTTTGGCGGACCAACTGCACTTCTCAGCAGAATAGTATATATACTCGTTGCATTATCTGCAATATGGTGTATCTCTTTACTGTTCAGAGATGATACGGCAGCCGGAGTCACAAGCACTCACTAAGTACAATAAAAAAATATTGTATGCGAAAACAAAGACCTCTATGTGTGTATGCCTGAATTACTTTTAATAGTATGGTGCCGCAGGATACTACACACAAAGGTCTTTGTTTTTTCATATCAATTACGGTCATCATTCACCAGTTTTTCACATAAGTATAGCATAATAACATCATGACCTACGGGTCACCCCCCTCCCTGCGTAGGTATTTACGCTCTAACATAAATATATTTTTCATCTTTCCGCCGTAAAGCACGGCGGATTTTTTTATTTTTAAGTAAATAAAAAAACAGTGCATATAAAAATACACACTGTTTATCCAAATATAATTTATTTTATGCTCTCTGCCCTGATTTTCTCCTGTTATATTCAGCAAGAAGTACATCGTTAAGAAGCTTTGACAAATCAATGCCTTCTTTCTGGGCAAAATCATCAAGCCATTTTAATACCGGTATACTCTTGTTCACGTTTCTTTCAAAATGATATTTTGCATATTCTTCGACATCGACGTTTACTGTTCTTAAAAAAGCTCTGTTATATTCATCACTTACACTTGGTTTTAGTCCACGTATATCAGACGGCTCAGGAATCGGCTCTTTCTTTATCAGAAGATTATAAATATACTTTGCCAGTAAATCTATTGCATTGGCAAGAGCATTATCAAAATCCTCACCAAAAGCAGCAAGATTATTAAGATCTGTAAACACAACACAATATCTGCCATCAGGTCTCTGAAAAAAGCAACCCGGATATGAGTATATCATTCTTACGCCTCCTCTCACTGATTTATAACCGTACTATACTTATTATACGCATTTACGTGAAGCTTGTCAATAAATATCACAATAGCAACATACAAAAATCATAATTTCTCTGCTATTGCAACAACAAACGGTTGCAAATTCAAAACAATAGGTTTAAAAATCAGTTGCAAACCACGTGTTTTCGAAGTTGCAACGAAAAATATTTGCCAAACAAAAAATAATATGATATAATAAATATTATATGTATCTACTTGAAAACACAGGAGGGAGAATTATAAAGAATATAAGAAAAACATTTTTTAACCTGATTTTTATACTTCTGATAATATCAGAACTGACATCATGCACACTTGTATCAGGCACTGAAACATATCTTAAACCTCCCAAGCTCAACGAGGAACACGAAAAAATATACAATGCTCTTATTGACGCCGAAGGTTCAAGAATAAGTCTGCGATACCCGAAGTCAGGCTCATATCTCTCTGCTTTTGTTGTAAATAATATAGACAATGAATCTTCTGATGAAGCCATTGTTTTTTATGATAAAACAAATTTCAGCGGCAGTGATACCTCCACTCTGCGAATCAACTTTCTTGACCAGCAGGAAGGAAAATGGAAATCCATGTATGACCTTTCCCTTAACGGAACGGAAATAGAAAAGGTTTTTATATCTGAACTTGGACCTGATAAAATAAAATCTGTTATAGTATGCACCGGAAATCAGACAGAAAAAAACGCCTGTATGTTTTTTTACGATAATGCCAAATCTATAGATTCTCAGCCACTTGGCATATACTCTCACATAGATGTATGTGATATAAACAATGATGGTGTAAATGAGATAATGATGCTAAACACTACTCCGGAAGGAAATACTGCTCATCTTAAATGGCTTGACAACGAACATACGCTTGTATCAGGACATGAAATAAAGCTTGACGACAACTCCAAAGAAATAAGCCAGTTACTCTATGGACAGACAAATAATAAATCAACAGCAGTATATATAGATTCGTATATAAATACAAACACCATCATGACAGAGATACTGACAGCAGTTTCGATTGAAAACGAACTCTGTCTGAGAAAATCCATCATTGAAAACTATGATGACAGTTCCATAAATAAAACCACCCGTCAGTCTTCACTGATTTCCCGTGACATAGACAATGACGGAAAAATCGAAATACCTGTTAACTCCACGTTCAGAGGGTATGAGGAAAAACCGCAGACTGAACAGGTGCCTATGACAAACTGGTACATTTATGAGGACAATATGCTCATTAGAAAATATTCGGGATACTACAGCATAACAAACGGATACGCTTTTATGCTCCCGTCAAAATGGTATGATAATGTAACAGTAAAACTCGAAAACGATGATGTCATATTCTGCAGATACAATGAACTGCCCGAAAATCAGACCGAGCTTTTACGTATATGTGTTACAGACTCTTTAAGTGCGACCCAGTTAAAAAAAGAAAAAAAATACTCAAGGTATGAACAGCTTTATTCGTCAGGAGATATGGTTTATCTCGCCTGCATTCCTGATGCACCAAAAGAACCACTTATCCCGACCATAAGTGAAATACAATTTTGTTTTAAAATAATGTCATAAAATAAAAAGGAGAATTAAAGATGAAAAGAATATTAGTGTGTGAAGACGAAGATGTAATACGTGATTTTGTTGTTATCAACCTCAAACGTGCAGGTTATGACGTAGTTGATGTAAACTGCGGTGAGGAAGCTCTGAGAGTTTTTGAAGAAGAACACGGAAACTTTGATGTTGCCCTGCTCGATATAATGATGCCCGGCATAGACGGTTTTGCAGTATGTAAAAAATTACGTGAAAAAAGTTCAACTCTCGGAATCATAATGTTATCCGCCAAAACTCAGGAAATGGACAAAGTAAGTGGGCTTATGATAGGCGCTGATGATTATATGACAAAGCCTTTTTCACCCTCAGAACTTACTGCCCGTGTTGATGCAATACACCGAAGAGTCTGCATGAGCTTTATGAAACCTGAAGAATCACCGATAGTTGAATCAGGCCCTTTCCAGCTCAACCTCAAAAGCCGTACTGTTTCAAAGAACAATGTACTCATAGATCTGACACAGGTTGAATATCAGATACTTGAATACTTTATGAACAATAAAAATACCGCCCTTGATCGTTCAAGCATACTCACTCATGTATGGGGAGAATCATATGTAGGTGACGAAAAGATCGTCGATGTAAATATAAGACGTATACGAATGAAAATAGAAGATGAACCATCAAACCCCCAGTTCATAATGACAATATGGGGATTTGGCTATAAGTGGAATGAAAAATGAGTTTTCCTAAATTTAATCTTAAAAACAAACGATTTGCAAAAGAAAGTATAGTTTACCGTTGGGTATTCAATAACCTTGCAGTACTGATACTTATTTTGCTTGTAATCTCAACTATTCTCATCTACTTCATTCATTTTTATTATTACAACTCAACAGAACAATATCTGAAATCAAAACTTACAACCATTACAAGTGTTCTTAGCAAATATTCAACCGATACAACCAAAAACTTTTCAACTGAAGTGCGTAATATGGTTGAAACTTTTTCCGATAAAAATAAAATGGAACTTATGGCTATAAACACAAAAGGAAAAGTTGTAATCACCTCTTCGGGATTTTCACCTGATACACTGATTGTAATGTCTGATTTTGACAATGCAATGAAATCAAAGGGTTTTGGTATATGGACAGGAATTTCTGAGAACAATGAAAAGATCATGGCTGTTTCTTATCCTGTTTCAGCAAAAAATTCTGATTATTCTGCAATGCGTGTTGTTGTTTCATTGGCTGATATCGATTCAACCATAACAACCATGACACTGATAATAATTGCATGTTGTATGCTGGTTTTAACGCCTCTTATCTTTTCAGGAGTTTACTTTGTTGGTTCGATCGTTAAACCGGTACAGAAACTCAATGCAGTTACCAAGAAGTTTGCAATGGGTGATTTTCAGGAAAGAATAACAACTGAAAGCAATGACGAAATAGGTCAGTTGTGTGCATCTATCAACTATATGGCAAACGAGTTGTCAACCGCTGAAGCTATGAAAAACGAGTTTATTTCATCGGTTTCACACGAACTGAGAACACCACTTACTGCTATAAAAGGCTGGGCTGAAACAATAAGTACGGACAACGATGCCGAAACCACAAAAAAAGGTATCCATGTCATTATAAGCGAAACAGAAAGACTTTCGCAGATGGTTGAAGAACTGCTTGATTTTTCACGAATACAAAACGGTAAATTTACTCTTCAGATGACCAAAATAGATATACTTGCAGAGCTTGAAGATGCTATACTGATATATACGGAAAAAGCCAAACACGATAACACTTCCATCATCTATAACTCACCTGAAATGCTTCCTTTTATCTTTGGTGATAAAAACAGACTGCGTCAGGTTTTCATAAATGTTATTGATAACGCAATAAAATATTCGGATCTGCCCGATCATCAGAGTGTAGTCAGGATCAATGCTTCCTGCAAAGATGACAAACACATCATCATTTCAGTTGAGGACAACGGTTGTGGCATCTCAGCTACAGACCTTCCTAAAATAAAGACAAAATTCTATAAGGCAAATCATACAAAGCGTGGTTCGGGAATCGGTCTTGCGGTTGCAAACGAGATAATCACCATGCATGACGGCCGTATCGACATCGAAAGCGAAGAAAATGTGGGAACTACAGTACATATAATTCTTCCTGTAAGCAAATCTTCAAATAAACAATAACTTTTTATATTAAAATGAAACGAGGCTTTAAAAGACTATGAGCAAACCACACAAATCCAAAATAGGCGGACAGGCTCTTATTGAAGGTATCATGATGAAAGGCGTATACAAGACTGCTATGGCATGCCGTCTGCCTGACGGAACTATAGACCTTGAAGTCTGGGACGACAACAACGGCAAAGACGCTCCCTGGTACAAAAAAACACCACTTATAAGAGGTTCTTTCAACTTCATATCTTCACTTATCACAGGCTACAAATGTCTTATGAAATCAGCTGAAAAACAGATGACTGACGAGGACGAAGAAGAAGAAATGAGCAAATTTGAACAGTGGCTCAATGACAAACTCGGTGAAAAGCTTATGACTGTTATCACTACAATAGCAATGGTACTTGGTCTGGTTATGAGCCTGTTCCTCTTTAAGTTTATCCCGACAGTTATAACAAAACCACTTGCTGACGCCGATATGCACATTCTGCGTACAGCTGTTGAAGGTGTACTCAAGATAATCATATTCATTGCATATCTTGCACTTACATCAAAAATGAAAGATATACGACGCACATATGAATATCATGGCGCTGAACATAAAACAATAGCTTGTCATGAAGCACATGAAGAATTAACAGTTGAAAACGTCAGAAAGCACTCACGTTTTCACCCTCGTTGTGGAACAAGTTTTCTGCTTATCACACTCTTCACAAGTATTTTTGTATTCTGCTTTATTCCTTCATTTGATGCACTCTCCAAAACTGCAAAAATATTTGCCAGACTTGGACTTCAGGTGTTGCTTCTTCCGCTTATCATAGGTATCTCCTATGAAATTATCAGGTTCGCAGGAAGAGTTGACAACAAGTTTACAAGAATCATTTCAGCTCCAGGTTTAAAACTTCAGCATCTTACAACCCGTGAACCTGATGATTCACAGATAGAAGTTGCAATAGCTGCTATGAAACCTTGTATTCCTGAAAACATGGAGGAAGACAATTGGTAACCGCAAATCAACTCTCTATAAACTTAAAATCTCTTCTTAAGCAAAACAATATTGAAAACTACATCTTTGAAAGCCGTTGTATAATTGAGTTTGTATTAAACATACCATACAACCGTCTCAGTATCAATCCCGATATGGTTGTTTCAGAAGATGCAGTAAACAAGATCCGCAAAATAGCCAATAAGCGTATATCAGGATATCCGTTGCAATATCTTCTCGGACAATGGGAGTTTTTCGGACTTCCCTTCTATGTCGGGGAAGGAGTACTTATTCCTCGTCAGGATACTGAAACTCTGGTTGAAAGTGTTTTAAACCATGTGCAAACCTTAAATCTTACAAAACCTTCTGTTCTTGATCTATGTAGCGGAACAGGTTGCATCGCAATTGCTCTTGAAAAAAATATACTCTCTGCAAATGTATGTGCAGCTGAGTTGTCAACAACAGCCCTTTCTTACCTTACCAAAAACATATCTCTCAACTCATCATCTGTAACAGTTTACAACGGAGATGTGCTTGATGAAAAATTTGCAGGGCTTTTCTCATCTCTGGACATCATCACCTCAAACCCACCATACCTCACCAAAAAGGATATGCAGGTCATACCCGAAGAAGTAAAGCATGAGCCGTCAATGGCACTCTTCGGCGGTGACAATGGTCTTTTATTCTATGAAAAGATCACTGCTATATGGAAACACTGTCTTAAACCCGGTGGTGCTATATTCTACGAAATAGGTATGGGCCAGGAAACTGATGTTGCAAATATATTAAAAGAAAACAACTTTACTGATATTACTTTCAACCATGATCTGAATGGCATAATAAGAGTTGTATCAGGAGTTTACAACTAATAAAAAATACTTATCGGTTTTATTTTTCCGATAAGTATTTTTATTTTATACACTTACTTCTTCTTTTTTATGAAACAACCTTTTGAAGAAACCTTTCTT
This sequence comes from Ruminococcus sp., assembly GCA_015066745.1. GTDB lineage: Bacteria > Bacillota > Clostridia > Oscillospirales > Ruminococcaceae > HUN007. The sequence continues at coordinate 13,110 of SVNW01000076.1, forward strand.
CTCGTTCTTCTCATCTGTTGCTGTTGTGATCAGTCTGAACTGTTCCTGTTCAGCACGATGCAACTGTTGTTGCTGATCTATAAGACGTTGCAACTCTGTGATCTGTTTATCCTTCGCCATAAGCTGTTCCTGCATCTTCTGATTCTGATCCATATTGCAGTTCATAAGTTCCTTTATCTGTGCATCTTTTGAGTTTATCTGATCCGATAACACTTTAAGAGTTGCATCAAAATATGCTGAAAACAGGTTGTTCTGAGTTTGCAAACTCACTTCATCATATGCACTTTCAGAAACATCATTCTGTGTAAGCGGTTGTGAATCAACAAATAATTCAAGTGCCTCTTTGCTTATAAGTTTCATTTTTCCGTTGTACTGAACATACTTGTTAAGTGCACTGTCTGTCTGATTTAAACGTTTATAAACAGCCTGAGTTGTAACGTTTGCAAGCGTTGCAAATTCTTTTATCGTAACGTACTGCTGTTCTGTTTGTTCCATAATATAGAGTCCTCCTGCCATACTAAAAGGTTGTCAACCTACAATAATAGTTTAATTATAGTATTTTTTCGGCAAGAAGTCAATGGAATATTTTGTATTTAACAAAGTATTCTCTTATCATTCTGATAATTTTCAGCTTATTTTTCACAGAACTGAACTCCACAATAAATTCAACCTGGTTTTCAACATAATTTTAAACTTTTAAACCATCGCAAAATCTTCAATATCGCATTTGTGAGCTTTACGGGACGTGTTGCAAACCTGCATTTAAACCAACAAACTGCCGTCACGCCGAGTTGTCAACTTATTTTCAACCAACCGTTTTTGATAATATATCAAAATACTTTACTCGTGTCTTATCCTCTCTTATCATCAAATTTATTTTTTTCTTTCGGTACTCTATGATGATATTTTTTTATTTTCTGCTCCTGTTGTACATGATAATATTTTTTTTCATCGTCATATATGATGCTATAAAACAGATTAAAAATACAGCCATTATTAAAAAGAATATAAGCACCATATCTTTTATGCCGTCAAAAAATGCATCTGTAAAATAAGTTTCCATTCCTAATCCTAAAAATTCACTGTTTCTGAATATGGTATAATACTCCACGACATACATAACAATAAAAGAAACTACAGGGAAAACAAGTGGAAAACAAAAATAAATCGCAAGCTGTTTAAGAAGAACTTTTTTTATTTTAGATTCACCCAGTCCAAGTTTATATAATAAATCATATCCCTTCATATCACTGTCAGCATCGGCTGTTACTTTCAGAGCCATAAGTGCAACAGAGATAATCACAAACATCATTCCGATATAACACGATATGATAGTAGTAACAGCAGTATTTTTCTTTTCTGTTTCAAGACCTTCCTGCATCTGCCGAAATTCCTCATCTGTCATTTCTTCTATCTTAACCAAATTCACATCAGAATCATCATCAACCATACTTGTAGAAAATATCGAAGACAACATCATAGTAGAAAAAAATATCATAAGCGCTACCATTCCGAGCATAACTGCATTGGCATTAAGTTTTCTGCCAAGCTGACGCAAAACCAATGTATTTGTTCCTCGCATCATCTTCTTGCTCTTTAAAAGTATTGGAACAAGTATCTTCGCAACACTTATATGTAAAAGTATCGTTGAAACTATAAAAAGCAATGCCATCACAACACCTGCAAGCATTTCATTCAAAGGGTCGCTTGTTTGTAGTTTCTCTCCACTGATATCATTAATTTTACTGATATAAAAGATCAGATACAAATAAAAAGCCAGACAACAAAGAGATACTATTGACCAAATAATAAGCGAACCTCTGCTGAATGAATTTTTCTGCTTTATCTTTGCAGATACAAGTTCTCGTATACTTGTCTTTTTCAGATAAAAATACGCACTTGCCGATGATACCAGAAAGACAAGTATTACTATCAGTACAGTATATCCGATTCCGCTCAGAGAATACGATGACATCTTTACTTCCATATCAAGAAGTTTCATTATAAACATCATCAGCCATTGATAAATAACTATTCCTAAAACACACCCTATAACAAGTGTCGCAGTAAATACAATAAATATCTCGCCAACAAATATACGAAGAATATCTTTTCTTTTCATACCCACAGTAAGATATATCCCAAATTCTTTTTTTCTCATCTCGATCATGAACATCTGAGCGCGGCTCAGAGCAACAGTTGCTACCGCTGCCATCAGTGCTACAACCATTATATTCATCCATTTCATTTCCCGGATCTCCATAATTTCTACAAAATCTTTATTAGTTATCGCATTCATGACCGAAAACAAGAGTGATACTATTATAGTTACACACAGAAAATATACTGCATAATTCTGAGATTGCTTTTTTACATTTCTGAAAGCTGAACTAAAAAACATCATTATCACCGCCTGACGCTGCAATCAATGATATTATATCATTGTAAAACTCTTTTTTCGTTCTGTCACCCTTATAAATCTCGTTCCATATAACGCCGTCCTTTAAAAAGAGTACCCTGTCAGCATATGCACCTATTTCGGGATTATGCGTTACCATAAGTATTGTTGCCGAAAATGATTTGTTAAGCTCTGAAAAAGTTTTCATGAGTCTTAAAGAATTTGCAGAATCAAGCGCCCCTGTAGGTTCATCTGCCAGAATAATCGACGGTGATGTTATCAAGGCTCTTGCACAGGCAACTCTTTGTCGCTCGCCTCCTGATATTTCATCGGGAAATTTTGCAGACAAATGCCCTATTCCAAATATATCTGTAACTCGTTTTAGTTCCTCCTGTATCTTTGCAACTTTCTCTTTTCTAAGATTTAACGGAAGTATAATATTTTCTTCGACCGTCATAGTATCAAGCAAGTTATAATCCTGAAATACAAATCCCAGCTTGTCACGTCTGAAATCCGCACTCTGTTCATCAGTCATATCGGCTATACTTACTCCGTCTATGAACACATCTCCCGAACTTAACGTATCTATCGCCGATATCATATTCATCAGCGTACTCTTTCCCGAACCTGATGCACCCATTATTGCGGTAAATGAACCCTTGTCCACCGAAAATGACAGTCCGTCAAGCGCCTTGGTTATATTTCCGCCATTACCATAATATTTGACCGCCTCTCTGACTTCCAGTATCTTCATAGCTTTCGCTCCTCTCATATTTTCATTAAAAGCATTGCTTTTATAAGTATATAATATCATAAAACAGCTTTGTATGTTC
>SVNW01000077.1 GCA_015066745.1 Ruminococcus sp.
ACTGGGATCCTACAAACGACTACAGCCGTGAAGGACTTGAAAAGAGTGATACATACAGCGATACACTCAATATTCCTCTCTACAGAAACGGCAAACTTGTATACGGTATTCCATACGGTGAACCTGATACACCTCCGTCAGGGGATGATAATGATGACAAGGATGGTATCGTATATGGTGACTTAAATGACGATACAAAGGTTGATCTTACTGACCTTACCATGCTTTCACTTTATCTTCTCGGTGACGCAAAACTTAGTGGTAATGCACTCAAAGCTGCTGATGTTTCATACGACGGTGAAGTAAACCTTGCCGATCTGGCACATTTCAAACAGTATGTCTCCAAAGACAGCGTAGTGCTTGGACCGGTTAAATAAAAATAACAAAAACGATGCTCTGTTTTGATTAAAAGCAGGGCATTGTTTTTTGCATTGAATTACAGTGAAACAATATTTTTTTATGAAAATCTAAAGTAGACTTTAGATTTTCATAAAAATGTGGGAAGTTATGCAATATTCATACATCTCAAATAAAATCCATATACAACGGTTTTAGAAAATATAAATATTTCATTAGATAAAAATACGCAGTATATTGTAAAAAACTCCAAAAAATAAGTCTGTAAAAAAAAAATTATATATTTCTCTTGAAATTTTTTCAATAATAATATATACTTTATTATATTAGGGCGGATTTTCGCTTGATTTATTAAAAAAGGAATGAAGACTATGGAAAAAGTGTACACAGGTAAAACAAAGGACGTTTACAAACTTGAAAATGGCAATGTTATGCTTAAGTTCAAGGACGACTGCACAGGTAAAGACGGTGTATTTGATCCGGGTGAGAACTCAGTAGGTCTTACAATTGATGGTATCGGCAAGGCTAACCTCGAAACATCAGTTTACTACTTTGAGATGCTCAAAAAAGCCGGCATCAAGACTCACTACGTAGGTGCAGATATCGAAAACGCTACTATGGAAGTTCTTCCGGCAACAGTTTTTGGTCACGGTCTTGAAGTTATCTGCAGACTTGTTGCAACAGGTAGCTTTATCAGAAGATACGGTGAATATATTGCTGACGGTACAAAGATTGAAAACGGTTATGTTGAATGTACATTCAAGAACGACGAAAAGGGCGATCCGCTCGTAACAAGCGAAGGTCTTGAAGTTCTCGGCGTTATGGATCAGAAAATGTTCGCAAGCATGAAGGAACAGACTCTCAAAATCACAAAGATAGTTGCTGACGATCTCAAAACAATCGGTCTTGACCTTTGGGATATCAAGTTTGAATTTGGCTACAACAACGGTGAAGTTATCCTCATCGACGAAATCGCTTCAGGTAATATGCGTGTTTACAAAGACGGCACAATCGTTGATCCTGTTGAACTTACAAAACTTATCCTTAACAGATAATATTTTTAAGATAACATATAATAAAACGGCTACCTTGTTTTGGGTAGCTGTTTTTGTATATAATATAAAACAAAAGTCATAAAACATTCACAGCTATATTACTTATAGCATACAAGGGAATATTACAAACATTTTCCTGCTTTTTAAAGTCTGCCATTGATGTTTTTACAGCCATCGGAATATTAAATTTGCTCTGAAATATCTGCAGACTTTTTGCTTTGAGATTTAGTTCTGCCTTTACTTCTATAGGTATAACATTTTCTCCGTTATCAATTATAAAATCAATTTCACACGTACTATGGTCATTTGTATAATAATAAATATTAATATCATCATCAGTCAGTAACTGTTGAAGTACATATTGCTCTGTTATTGCACCTTTAAACTCTGTAAAAAGTTTATTTCCATCGAGGAGAACTTTACTGCTTATACCGGTCATACAGCCCAGAAGACCTGTATCACAAAGGAAAAGTTTAAAAGATTTTAAATCTTCGTAAGCTTTCAGTGGAATATCTGGAGAATTTATCCGGCTTACTTTGTGAATAAGTCCGCAGTCGGACAGCCACATAATAGCGGTTTCATAATCTTTTGCCCTTGCTCCTTCACGGATAAGTCCGTATATAAACTTTTTGTTTTCTTTTGCAAGCTGTGAAGGAATACTGTTCCATACCATTCTTATTTTCGGAACAATATTGTTCGGGGCATGTTTTGAAAAATCCTGTTCATATGCATTGAGTATTGATTTTTGTATTTCTCGTACTTCGTTAAGGTCGTTGTTTTCGCAGAAATTTGAAACAGCTTCGGGCATTCCGCCGATAAAATAGTAGTATCTGAGAGATTCTGTGAAAGTTTCTTTAAATGTAGTTATCATCTTCATATCATTTTCTTTGAGTAATCGGGCAAATTGTTCTTTGCCTGTCGCCATAAGAAACTCTGAAAATGATAACGGATATAATTTTAGAAATTCTGTTTTTCCGACCGGAAAAGATGTATTATTATGCAGTGCTATTCCAAGAAGTGAGCCGGCACAGACAATATGGTATTGAGGAGCATTTTCATAAAAATATTTTAAAGATGCAAGTGCTTTGGGAACTTCCTGTATTTCATCAAAGATAAGCAATGTATCTTCGGATGTTATTTTTGTTGATGAATAAAGTTCTATTCCGCTGATCAGACGTGTGGTATCAAGGTCTTCGGAAAAAAGTGTTTTCATTTGTGTGTTTGAATCAAAGTTGATATATACGGTTTTTTTATAGTGAAGTCGGCCAAACTCTTTCATAAGCCATGTCTTTCCGACTTGTCGTGCACCTTCGATGATCAAAGGTTTTCGATTTTTTTTATCTTTCCATTTTTGTAATTTTTCAATTGCTGTACGGTACATGACGACACCTCCTTTTTTATTATATCATCATACAACAGAAATTTCAATGAAAAAGTGTGGTGCCACAACACTTTTTTCAATGAAAAAGTGTTATAGACAACATTTTTTACGACGAATCAGCCCTGAATGTTATTACATTTGATAAATAGAATAAAAATGTTTTTTGTTGTGTATCATGATTTTATGCCATAGATACTTTTGCGGTTGTAATAAAAAACAATGTTATTTTTTCTACAGAAAACCGTAATATATTAATCATAATTTAAGTTAGTTACATAACTAAAAAAATAAATATTTCTTTGTTAAAAACGCTAAACACATTTGTAAATTGAGATAATAAGGCAGAATAACTTGACAATGAGATGATTTATTGATATAATTTAAATCGTAGGATTATGCATATTTAACAATTGATGTGCGGAATATGAAATTGGAATTTGTTGATAATTCCTAAATTGTTTTGTGTACTTTAACTTAATTTTATTAAAATTAATCTTTAATTTAAGTTAAAAAGTATATATGCATATGTTTTTTAGGAAAGGTGGAGAGTTATTTGAAAAGACATAAGTTGTATAAAAAAGTTTTTGCGGTCGCTACTGCTTCCTTGTGTTGTCTGGTAAATATAAATCCGCTTTGTTATACAGCATTTGCCGAGGAACCTCTTGAAAATCTCGAAGATGTACTTGCAGAAAATGATTTTTATATACAAAAAAATCCATACAGCGATTATTATGATAAGTATATGGATGCAGAAAAGCCCGATAAAGAAATCGTTGTACAGGGTGTTGATTATGCAAGAGCTGAAAACGGAGAGTTTTCAAAGGGAAAGTTCGGCCATGAAGGCGATATGATAAAGGAAGATGTTCTTATCTGGAACAGTGCTGAAGGAACACTTACTTATAAGGTGAATGTTCCTCAGACGGGAATGTATAATATGTATATGTCATATTGTCCTATAGTGTCGCATACAACATCTATAGAGTTTTCCATACTTATTGACGGAGAATCGCCTTATGATACAGCATCACGCATATCTCTGAACAAGGTATGGGTAAATGAAAAAGAAATAACCGAAAACTCAAAAGGCAGTCAGATACGTCCTTCTCAGATACAGTACAGTAAATGGTCAGGAACTGATATAAAAGATGTTGACGGACTTTTTAATGAATCGTTGTATTTTTATCTTGAAAAGGGAACGCATGAAATAACATTTGATGCGGCAAAGGCGTATATAGCAATAGAATATTTTAAACTGTACAACAAAGAGGAATATTCTTCTTATTCTGATATAAAGCCTGCTGAGAGTGATATAAAAAATACCCCTTCTACACTCATAAGACTTGAGGGTGAAGAAGCTTCTTACAAATCAGATTCTACACTGTATCCGACTTCGGATAAGTCAAGCTATCTTGCATCACCTGCAAAACCGGGAAAGCTTGTGTACAACACGATAGGTGATGACAACTGGAAAAAGGCTCTGCAGACTGTAACATGGACTATTCCGGCTGACCGGATAACAGCAGATGGTTGGTACAGGATAGGAATAAAAGCAAGACAGCAGGATATGAGAGGTTTTTATTCCAACAGACGTATGTATATCGATAATGAGGTTCCTTGCAAGGAGCTTGACCAGATAAAATTTTACTATGATACCGAATGGAATACAGTAGTTCCAAAATCTCAGGACGATGACATTTATGTATATCTTACTGCGGGAGAGGATCATACGATATCCCTTGAAGCTATTCCGGGTGAAATAGGTGAATCAATGCGCAGGCTTGAGGGCGTTGTATATGATATAAACGAATATTATCGTAAGATACTTATGATAACAGGGCCTAATCCTGACAAGTATACAGACTATAACGTAGACAGGGCTATTCCGGAGCTTGTCGGTGACTTTGAAATGATATCCGGTGAACTCAAGACCATAAAAAATAATATAGAAAGTCTTGCAAAGTCCAGCGGTTCGGAAGCTGCAGGTATCGAAAGAATGTATGTCATTCTTGATAAATGCGTCGAAAGTCCTAAAAAAATACCGAAATATCTTACACAGTTAAAAGATAACGTTGCGGCTATCTCATCATGGATGAGAGATTATAAGGACCAGCCACTTGAAGTGGATTATATCGAAATAGCATCATATGACAGAGAGTTTTCATCTACAGATGAAAAGTTTTTTGAATCTCTGAGCTTTGGTGCAAAGTCATTTGTAGCTTCGTTTTTTGAAGATTACAGTATGATATCAGAAGAAACAGGCGATGAAGTTCTTGATGTATGGATAAATCTAGGACGTGATCAGGCGCTTGCAATAAAGGAACTTGTTGAATCAGATTTTATACCCAATTATAACATACCGGTAAATCTTAACATAGTTCAGGGCGGTGTCGTGGAGGCTACACTTGCCGGAAAAGGGCCTGATATTGCACTTTTCCTTGGTGGTGAGTATCCTGTAAACCTTGCGGCAAGAGGTTTGCTTGCTGATTTAAAGCAGTTTGACGGAGTAGATGAGATATGTGAAAACTTTCATGAAAATGCAACTGTAATGTACGAATATAATGATGGTCTTTACGCTATTCCGTTACAGCAGTCATTTCCTATGATGTTCTACAGAAAAGATATTCTTTCTGAAATAGGTTATTCTTCTGTTCCTCAGACCTGGACAGAACTTATAGAGATGCTTCCGGCATTTCAGCGAAATTATATGACCGCAGGGCTTGTACTGCCTCCTGCAAATATCGCACCAAGCACAGAAGTAGGTCATACTTTTGCATTGCTTATGCTTCAGAGCGGACTTAACTACTACAATGCAGAGCAGACAAAGACAACTTTTGAAAATGTTGAAGCTGTTCAGGCTTTTGAAGTATGGACAGATTTTTATACTAAGTACAAATTTCAGCAGACATATGATGCATTCAGCCGTTTCAGAGATGGTACATATCCGATAGTGATACAGAGTTACACATTTTACAATCAGCTTAAAGTAGCAGCTCCTGAAATAAGCGGACTATGGGATTTTACTGTAGTTCCGGGAACTCTTCGTGAAGACGGTACTGTTTCACACGCTGCAAATTCTTCAGGAAGCGGTGCTGTTATCTTCAATCAGGTCGAAAACAAAGAAGACGCCTGGGAGTTTGTAAAATGGTTTGCTTCAACCGATGTACAGACAAGATACGGTGTTGCGGTTGAAGGTCTTTTAGGTACTATGGGAAGATATGATGCGGCAAATGTTCAGACACTTCAGCAACTTTCATGGACTCCTGCAGAAGTAAAAAAACTTCTTGAGCAGTGGGAACAGCTTGAAGAAATACCTATCATTCCGGCGTCATATGCAGTTACAAGAAATATAATGACAGCTTTCAGAACGACGGTAAACGAACACTATAACCCTCGTGACACTATAATGTGGTACAACAGGGATATAAATTCTGAAATCACAAGAAAGAGAGAAAATCTTGGTCTTGACTGACAGTTGTTTTTTAGGTTTGAAATTATGTGAAAAGGAGGGCTATATTTGAGCGGTAAAATATCAGAGAGTGATAAGAAAACACGTAAGAGTAAAAAGTATATAGGCAGTGTTGACAGAAGTCAGAGCAGAGAATGCTGGCTGATGCTTGCACCGTTTATGTTGCTGTTTACTGTATTTACGATAATTCCGGTTCTTATATCGCTACCGGTCGGCTTTACTAATTTTGACATGGTAAATACACCGGATTTTGTCGGACTCTCAAACTATAAGACGTTATTTTTGTCTGATAAGACATTTATAAATTCAATAAGAGTAACATTAATATTTGCTTTGTTTTCAGGCCCTGTAAGTTATGTGCTTTGCTTTCTTCTTGCGTGGCTTATAAACGAGCTTCATCCGAAGCTGAAAACTATATTTACTCTTATTTTCTATGCACCTTCAATGGCAAATGTCTATACGGTGTGGCAACTTATATTCAGCGGTGATCAGTACGGCTATGCAAACTCCATACTGCTGGATCTCGGAATAATAAATTCTTCAAAGCAGTGGCTTACTGACGCAAATTATATTTTGTATGTGGTGATAATTGTTCAGCTCTGGATAAGTCTTGGTGCAGGTTTCCTTGCACTCAGAGCAGGTTTTCAGAATATAGACAAGAGCCAGTATGAAGCAGGAGCTATAGAGGGGATAAAAAATCGCTGGCAGGAACTTATTTACATAACTATTCCGTCAATGGGACCTCAGATGATGTTTGCTGCAGTAATGCAGATAGTATCAGCATTTACAGCAGATATGGTCGGAAGAAATCTCGTAGGTTTTCCAAGTACGGACTATGCGGCGCATACAATAATGACTCATGCATTTGACTATGGCTGGATACGTTATGAAATGGGATATTCATCAGCAATATGTACAGTTCTTTTTATAGTTATGTTTATTATGAATAAAATCATAAGCAAAGTTCTCGGAAAATATACAGACTAAAAGGAGGTCGGTTTTAAAATGGCAAATGAAAAAAAGATGAAGGCCTCTAACAAACAGGTAGGAAACCGGCTTGCCGGTACGATAGGCATATTTGTTTTTCTGCTTGTTCTTGGTCTGTTTATGGCATTTCCGATATATCTTGCAGTGGTAATGTCAATAAAGCCTTCACAGGAATGGTTTATATTTCCTCCGAAACTTTATGCTATTGACCCTACATTTGATAATTTCAGAGAAATGTTTAAAGTTGCAGGACAGTTATGGGTTCCTTTTTCCAGATATGTGTTCAATAGTTGCTTTATAACTGTAACAGTTACAGTAGCTCAGTGTTTTACAGCCTCTATGGCGGCATTTGTACTTGCAAAAGGAAAATTCAGAGGAAGTAAAGTACTGAATTCGGTAATAGTAATATCACTCCTTTATCAGAGTAATGTAATCTATATAGTTCAGTATATGGTTATAGCAAAGCTTGGAATGATAGATACATATTTTGCTCTTATCCTTCCGAGTATCGCAACTCCTATGGGCGTATTTCTTATGCGTCAGTCAATAGGACAGGTTCCGGACGCTATGATAGAAGCGGCTAAGGTTGATGGTGCAAGTATGTTCCAGATATGCTGGAAAATAGTAATGCCAAATCAGAAACCTGCGCTCATGACGCTTATAATATTTGCATTTCAGGCTGCATGGAACATTCAGGCAAATACATATGTTTTTGATGAATCACTCAAAACATTGCCTACTGCCGTAACTCAGGCAGCTGCATCAGGTATAGCAAGACAGGGTGTAGCAATGGCTGCCGCAGTATTTATGCTTATACCGCCTGTAGTAGTATTTATGCTTGCTCAGAAAAATGTTATTGAAACAATGGCTCATTCCGGTATCAAGGATTAAGCGTACACAAAATAAATGGTTTAACAGAAAGGGTGGTATCATTGCAGGATATATTAAAGAAAATATTTGCAGGAATGGCTTCCTGGGTTTGTGCCTTGTCAATGCTTACCGGAAATGTGAGTGCTGATGAAGCTTATGATGTGTACAACTACGACAGATGGGGTGAGGCTATTCCGTCACAGGCAGGATATCTTGCTGACAGAAGTGTATCGGGACTTGAACTGGGAATAGGTGACTTTTCCTCTCCGTCAGACATTTTCAGAGCTGATGACGGAATGTTTTATATAGCAGATACAGGAAATAACAGGATCGTAGTTGTAAACAGCGAATTTGATGAAGTTGTAGACATTATTGATAGTTTTGAGTATAACGGAGATAAGCTTACTTTGAAAAATCCGGGAAGTATATTTATCACAGATAACACTTTGTATGTGGCAGATACGGATAATTCAAGAGTGTTAAGATGTGATAAGGACGGAAAAGTTGATCTTATTATTGAAAAGCCGATAAGTGAGCTTTATCCTTCAGAACTTACATTTTTACCTCGTAAGATAGTAGTTGACAAGGCTGGCTATGTTTATGTCGTAGTAAACAATATAACAAGCGGTTCAGTCATGTACAACAACAAAGGCGAATTTGTAGGATTTTACGGAGCAAACAGAGTTGAAGAAACCAGTAAAGTTGTATGGAATTATTTCTGGAAACTTATTGCAAATGAAAATATGAGAAAGTATATGACAGATGCAGTACCGGCTCCTATAACAAGTTTTGATATTGATGATGAAGGGTTTATCTATACCTGCAGTGATTCACTCACTCAGGACCTTGATGCTATAAAAAAAGTAAATGCGGCAGGATATAATCTTTTTGCTGATATAGAAACATTTTTCGGTGATGCATCTACACCTGATTACAGTAACAATCCGAACAACTCATATGTAGATATAGACGTAAATGAAGATGGTATAATAAATTGTCTTGACTATACCACAGGCAGAATATTTCAGTATGACGAAGACTGTAATCTTCTGTTTATAGTCGGTTCTTCGGGAAATCAGCTCGGTACTTTCAGACAGGTTTCCGCAGTTGAATCAACCTCTGAAAATCTTTATGTAGTTGATTCTCAGAAAAATACAGTTACTATATTTGAACAGACAGTATTTGGTTCTATAGTGCATGAAGCCACAAGACTTTATAATGCCGGTTATTATGATGAGGCACTTGAGCCGTGGTTTGAAGTGCTTAAAAGAGACGGAAATTATCGTCGTGCATATATAGGCATCGCAAGTGCGTATATAAATCAGGGTAACTATGAAGAAGCTATGAAATATGCTGAACTCGCAGACTCACAATGGCGTTATGACAGAGCTTTTGAAGGCTGGAGAACAGAGTTTATAAATGAAAACTTTATGGCGATAGGTGTTATTGTTCTTCTCGTAATCATAGCAATAGCAGTTGTTGTAATAAGAAAAAAGAGAAAAGGAGGGCGTAAATCATGATGGATCTTTCCGAAAAGCAATGGGTAAAGCATGCGGTTTTCCACCCATTTGAGGGCTTTGAAGATATGCGATGGAAAAAAGCAGGGTCGCTTAAAATTGCTTTTACAATAGTATTTCTCTTTTTTGTAGGTACAGTAGTCTGGAACAGATTGTACGCTTTTCATTTCTGGGTGTCATATGACAAACTTTTTAATATAGTGCCTTTTATAGTAAAGAGTATAGTCTTGTTTGCAGTGTGGGTCATAGGAAACTGGTCGGTCTGCACACTTCTTGACGGAGAAGGTACATTAAAGAGAATATGTATATTTTCTGCCTATTCTCTCATACCATATGTTGCTGCTCTCTATATAACAACTATTATGTCACATTTTCTTATATACGATGAAAGTATTTTTATTGATTGCGTATATTATATAGGACTTGGCTGGTCATGTCTTCTTATGTTCAATGCGATAAAGACAGCACATCAGTATTCGGTAATAAAGACAGTGGTAGCGATACTTCTTACCGTAGCTGCCATGCTTATAATAATGTTCCTTCTTGTACTTGTTTTGTCGCTGTTTCAGAAGGTAGCCATATTTATATATTCTATCTACACCGAAATACAGTACAGGGTAAGACTTTAAGGGAATGGTGGTGATAACAGATGTATAAAAAAACAAAAAGAATTATTGCGTGTTTTCTTGCAACGGCATTGTTTATACCTGCAGGACAGCTTGTTGTAAGCAGTGATACTACAGAGGAAACGGTAGTTTCGGATACAGAAAGCAGTACAGAAGATGATGACGATGACAAGTATGTAATGCGTACCGAAAAAGAAGTTCTTGGACAAATGATACTTGCAACAGAAAATGACTCTTTTAAGTTCTACTACTCTGAAGAAGAAGACTTGCTTGCACTTGTGAATAAGAAAAATAACTATATATGGTGGTCGTCTCCGATAAATGCTGAAGGTGATGAAAATGCAAAAGGTCTTGTAAAAAAAGAGATAGCGTCATCTATGGTTATATTGTACGGTGAGCCTGCAAAGCGTACAACGTCAACAATGAGGTCTGCTAAAAACGGTAAAATGACCTATAAGGTTTCGGGGAATACTCTGAAAGTAACATACAGATATCCTGCTGCCGACTTCAAAATTCCTGTAGAATATACGCTTGAAGAAGACGGTCTCAGTGCAAAGATAGTTACATCAGAAATAGAAGAAGAAACAAAAAATGACGCTGACGGTAAAGTACTCCTTGAGATCTCTCTGCTTCCGAATATCACATCATTTGACAGTGAAACTGAAGGATACTATGTAATTCCTGACGGAAGCGGAGCACTTATTAATTTTAACAACGGAAAATTAAGTGCAAGAGAATATACAGCGAAAGTTTACGGGAGTGATATAACATCTGTACCGCAAAATAAGCCTGCAGTTACCGAACAGGTTTACCTTCCGGTTTATGGAGCAGTGACCGGCAGTGAAAACGGAATGCTTGCCGTTATACATGAAGGTGACTCAAATGCTCAGCTATCGGCAAATGTAAGCGGACTTTCAAAAAGCAGTTATAATCTTTGCAGTGCGACATTTACCGTAAGAACAACTGATACATACTATATGAACGGAGAACCTCTTACCGTATTTGAAAAGCGTGATATAAAGACTCCGGTACTGGAAATGAAGTTTTATCCTGTATATGGAAAAGAAGTTGACTATATAGATATTGCTGAAAAATACAGAGAATATCTCACAAAAACAGATGGAGTAAAATCAGCTGAAAATGATATATCTCTTTATCTTGATGTATATGGAGGTGTAGAAAAGGTAGAACCTGTTCTCGGAATACCTGTTACACGTAAAAAGTCTGTTACTTCTTTTGAGCAGACTAAAGAAATGGTGCAGAAGCTTGTAGACGGTGGTGCAGACAGTATTGTTCTCGGATATAACAACTGGACAGATGACGGAATAGAAAATAAGGTCGATTATGAAAGCAAACCGTCATCACTGCTTGGTTCAAAGAAAAAATTCAAGTCAATGCTCAGTTATTTTAAAGATAACAATGTTGATTTTTATCCTGTTGTAAATAACAAAACCTTTGAAACAGGAAACGGATACTGGTCATTTACCGATACGGCACTCAGAGCATCGGGACAATATTCAAAACAGATAAGCTATAATCTTGCATATGGAACTGAAAATGAAATGAAAGATCCTATATCACTTCTTTCTCCTGATGTGTTCGGAGAAATATTTGATAAACTCGCAAAGAACTATTCAAAAGCAGGTTTTAGCGGAGTGTGTATAGATGATATGACATCGGTTCTGTATGGCGATTACAGTAAAGATACTATCGTAAGAAATGACATGATGCTGTATATTGAGGAAGGTCTCAGAAACTGCAGGGAGAAAGTGGGTTCCGTACTTGCCGATACTGCAAATGCTTATGTTTTCAAGTATACCGATCATATAACAAATGTTCCGCTTTCATCAAGTCGTTTTGATATATTTGATAAGGATATACCTTTTTATCAGATGGTCATGCATGGTCTGATCCCTTATTCAACAACTTCTGTAAACGGAAGTGCTGATTCGGAACAGCTTTTCCTCAAAGCTGTCGCAAGCGGAAGCAATCTGCATTTTGATTTGGTTTATGAAGATACAAGTGAACTCAAGGATACAGAGTATGATATCTATTATTATGCAAATCACAGATACTGGACAGACACCATTACAGGTGAATATAAGCTTCTCAAAGATGTTCTTGGCGGTGTAAAAAATGAATTTATTACAGGTTATCTTGACAATGGCGATGAAACTGTAACAACTTACAGCAACGGAACAAAGATAACTGTAAATTATGAAACCGGAGAGATATCTCTTGACGAGAGTGTATACAAACTCACCGATTATATTGATCTGGAAGGAGAGCTGATATTCTGATGGATAATGTAAAAGAAACAAAACCTAAGAAAAAGCAAAAGAAAAAAATGTCCTATGAAAAACAGAAAGGTCTGTATGGCTACGGATTTATCGGTCTCTGGTTTATCGGTGCGGTTATATTTTTTATAATACCGATGGTTGAATCTTTTCTGTACTCTTTTCAGAACGTAAATCCTCAGGCAGGAGGAATGAAAGGTGACTGGGTAGGGATAAACAACTATGCGGAAGCTTTTTCAAAGGACCCGCATTACAGAGAATATCTTATTCAGGTGCTTAAAGATACTGCTATGACGACTCCTCTTATACTGATATTTTCACTTTTTATAGCAGTTATCCTCAATCAGAAATTTAAAGGAAGAGCGTTTGCAAGAGCGGTATTTTTCCTTCCTGTAATTATTGCGTCAGGCCCTGTTTATGCTATTATAACAGGTGATATGGATACCAGCGGTACAAATGGAGCTGAACAGTTTTCAACAGTGTTTGAAACAGATATGGTAACAGAGTTGCTGGAGTTTACAGGTATATACGGACTTAGCGATACACTTACACAGACTATAAAGACTACTATAGACAGTATATTCGGACTTGTATGGAAATCAGGAATACAGATCCTTATATTTCTTGCAGCTTTGCAGAATATACCTCATTCCGCAAAAGAGGCCGCTGTCATGGAAGGTGCAACTTCATGGGAATACTTCTGGAAAATAACATTTCCTTATGTAAGCCCTATGATAATCGCAAATCTGATATTTACTGTCATTGATTCGTTTACCGATTCGGGAAATGCAGTCATGGGACGTATCATTGATATGCAGAATGAATGGAAATACGGTGTTGCGGCGGCAATGGTATGGTCATATTTTGCTATAGTAATGATAGTCGTTGGAATAATCTTTGCAGTAGTGAACAAGCATGTTTACTATGAGGTCGAATAAAATATTATGAAAGGAAAAGCTCAGATCTTTTTTGAGTATCGGTGATACAATGTCTAAACTAAAAAATGTAGTCGATGAAAGACTGAAACTAAGAAAAACTGAAAAAGAAAAAATGGCTGAACGCAGAGCTTTGATGACCAAAGAACAGCTTGCATATGTAAAGCGTAAAGATGCGATAGAAAAAATCTGGCCTTTTTTCAGATTCCTTATTCTTTTCGGATTGTGTTTTGTAATACTTTATCCCCTCATTTTTATGATAAGCTGTGCTTTCAGAGAACAGGTGGATATGAATGATCCTACTGTAATGTGGATTCCAAGACATCTTACACTTGATGTAATAAAAGAAACAGCACAGGCGATAGAGCTTGACAAAACGCTATGGAATACAGTAAAACTGAATATAGGCTGCTCTCTTATACAGGTTGTTACTACTTCAATAACAGGTTATGGCTTTGCGAGATTCAAGTTCAAAGGGAAAAATATTTTCTTTGGAATAGTGATACTTATGATACTTGTTCCTCCGCAGGTAATATTGCTTCCGCAGTATGACCAGTTTATGAGTCTTAAACTTATAAATACAGCGTGGACGATGTATCTTCCGGCAATGACCGCAAACGGACTTCGTGCGGGACTTATGATATTTATTTTCATACAGTTTTTCAAAGGACTTCCGAAAGAACTTGAAGATGCGGCATATCTTGACGGATGCGGACCGTTTAAAACATTTGTAACCATAATGGTTCCGAATGCTCTTTCATCATTCCTTACAGTATTTCTTTTCTCAGTAGTATGGTACTGGAATGACTATTATGTTTGCAATTCGTTTTTTAATACAAATAAAACACTGGCGCTTATGATAAAAAATATAAGCACCGTACTTAAAGGTGCTTTGTTCAATGATGCCAGCTTGCAGGTATCAACAAGAGAACTTGTAGTATGGACTCAGGCAGCATGCCTTATATCAATAGCTCCGATGCTTATAATGTATGTGTTCTTACAAAAACATTTTACAGAAGGTATTGAACGTTCAGGACTTGTCGGATAAACGAAATAACTCCCTTTGCTGTTTTAAGCAAGGGGAGTATTTTTTGAAATGTGTATGAAAGATAAAATAAATATTTGTGTAAATCAACAAAATTTCTTCTGAGGTGTTTACAAAAATCGTTCTATGTGTTAATATATAAACATCTTAATTTTTAAAATCTTATGGTAAAGTATAATTGAAAGTGGGGAATTTTTATGAGGAAAGTATTTGCAGCAATATCTATTTTATCGGGCATTCTTACATTTGTAGCAGCGGCATTCGTTTTTAAAGACGGTAGTAATATAAATGCAGTAGTAGCTTGCATTCCTGCATTTATTTGCTTTGCCACGGGGAGTATTACAGATTATATGGAGGATGAAGATACCTGATACAGCAAATGTCATTGTTTATAATGTTTTGTGCAGCCTTTCGGCTGCACTTTTTGTTTTTATGAGTTTTCCTGACCGATTTTTGCTACCATATGTTTGTATCTTGCTTTTCTGTATATTATAAAAGTAATAAGCCCCATTATCCACGCGCATGGAAGCGGGACAAAACTAAGTGCAAAAATATTATATGTGTTTGCACTTCTGCATACATTCAGCACATATATAACAAAGAATATTCCGCTAAATAAAATATGTAGAATAAGGTGTATTGTATTTATTTTTTCATAACGTGGCCATAGAAGAGTAAGTACCAGGTCGAGAAAAAGTGCAAATATTATAATTAAAAGATGATATCCACCATCGGTATATATACGAAAAAGATTTGCCTTTTCATCAGAATATGACAGTGCAAGATTGAGAGCAAGACATGTTATGCCTGTAATACGCAGTATCATGGCAAGATCCATTGCAAATTTTGATAATTTTACACTTCTTTTACTCATGGCGTTTACCAATAGGGCAGTAACCGGCAAGCTTTACTATCTCCTGTCCTTCCTCTGTAAGCATATAGTCACGCAGTTTTCTGTAAACGCTGTCCTGTGGTTCGTCCTCACGTATAACAACGTAATAAGCTGCTGTAAATGGATATTTTTTTGTTATAAGATTATCATTTTCAGGGGAAATTCCGTCTATACTAAGAACTTTTATATCAGGATTTTTGTACAGATTATTTATGTAATAGTAATATGTGTAACCTATAGCAGCACTTTCGTTTTCATATTCTGCTACACTTTCAACGAGTTCTCCCATATCTACACGCATAAATGAGATAGGCGCTTCCTGCATCGGTTTGCCTTCCATTACGAGTTCCTCCATAGCTGTCTGACTGCCTGAATTTTTTGTGCGCTGAAAAGCTCTGATCGGTTCATCTTTTCCGCCTACTTCTTTCCAGTTTTTTATTTTCCCTGTATAGATATCCTGTATCTGCTGTACAGT
>SVNW01000078.1 GCA_015066745.1 Ruminococcus sp.
ACTTAGCTTGCAAATTTTATTTTCGTGTCTTTTGCTTGACATCACTCATAATTCATTGATGTTACTCTTTGAATCTTCAAGGGTTTTATGTTAAAGTGCATTGTTCAATTTTCAAGATACTGTTGTTGTTTTTGTCGTTCGTTGTTTTCTCTCGTCCGACAGCTTTTATATCATAACATATATTTTTAGGTTTGTCAACACCTTTTTTCAATTTTTTTAAAAAATTTTTGAAAATCTTTTAAGACAACGTATTTTCGCATCTCGGATACAATAAAACGCCTTCTTCTATGATATGATCTTCAAGAATTTTTTCATCAGGAAGGCAAAAATAGTCATAAACTATTGTACTTTCATCGCTGACTCCATTTATAACAGGATCATCCCATGTCACATCCACATGATACCATTTGCCATCTATCCGCACCAGATTCCACATATGGTCTGTTCCGTCACCGGTTCCGTTTATAAGCTCGCAACCTATATCCAGAGAATTACAGATATATTTAAAAGCTCTCGAATATCCTTCGCATATTGCATCGCCTCTTATAAGTGCGCCGTATGCATCACCAAAATGTTCTCTCTCCATCTTCTCAGTTATCTCTTCTTCAGTACATCTGGACAAATCAGCATAATCACACTTCCTGATTATATAATCATGAATTTTCTTTACTTTTTCATACTCGGACATATCTGCACTGATCTCCAGTTTTACTGATATAAGTGTTTTTTCGAGTTCGCTACGGACTTTTTCATATTCATCGCAGGAAAAATTATAGCATGGCACAATATTGTCAACTATGTCTTCTTCCTGCATATATGAATATTTATACGCACGCGTAGTACAGAACATCTGAAACTTTTCACTATAAATAACTGCTTCATAAACTTTTCTCAGCGATTTTTCATTTATTTTACAGCTGATTTTTATTTCTTCACTATAGTTACTGATTCCTTCTGCAAGTTCACGATATACAGTTTTCTCGTCTTCATTAAGTTGTTCATACCGAAACCCCGGCTCTGTATCTGCCGGCAGTGTTTCCATTTTACCGATTATCTGAGATATGCTATATGAAATTTTTTTCTCATCAACCAGTTCAACATCTTCAAACCCCAGCATTTCTTTTATTTCATTACCGCATCCGCTGAGAATTAACATATTGAGCCCAATCAAAAAGGCTATTTTTCTGTTTTTCATACACCTTCACTTCCTTTACAGATAAAATTTACCGCCGATTTTTTTAAATCAAGCGGTAAGTAAATTTTAGTTATTTTTTTCTTCTGCCGGTTCAGAAACTTCGTGTTCCTTTATAACCGCTTTTATTTTTGAGATCCAGTTATCTTCGACCAGCATAACTGTAAACTCTATATTTTCATATGTCACCGACGGAGTTTCACCGTCAGAAGGAATTCTTCCGAGAAGTTCAACCACCAGTGCTCCCATTGTATCATATTCACGTTCAGGTTCTTCAGGGAGTTTGACATGAAGCGCTCTGAAAACATCATCAGGAGTAGCTGAACCGGATATAATAAATTCTTGTTCTGATACAGAACAGATCTCCTGTTCTTCCTCATCATATTCATCTTGTATATTTCCAACTATTTCTTCGATTATATCTTCCATAGTCACTATTCCGGCCGTACCGCCATACTCATCAACAACTACAGCCATCTGCATCTTTTTCTTTGTCATCACTTCAAATACTTCATCGCATTTATTTGTTGCAGGTATATAAAGTGCATCACGCATAAAATCTTTTATACAAAAATCTTCGGAATTCTCACAGCCTACCAGGCAAAGAAAATCCTTTACATAAACGATACCTATGATCTTATCTACCGAACCATCAAATACAGGCATTCGGGAAAAACCTTTATTTATCGCCAGATAAATTATGTCACTTATCTTATCGGTAACATCTATACCAATAATATCGGTACGGTGCGTCATTATTTCTGATACCCTGACGTCTCCGAACTCAAATATATTATTTATCATTTCACACTGGCTTTCTTCGATCACGCCTGTTTCGTTACCTGCCTCAACCATCATAAGTATCTCTTCTTCCGTAACTACTTCCGCTTTAGCCTGTGTGGACAAACCAAATATTTTAGAAAGAATAAACGCTATCACATTAGTAATACCCGAAAACGGAAACATCATGATCAAAAGAGCATTCATAAACGGAGCAGATCTGAGCGCTGATTCTTCACTGACCTTTGTATCTGCAAACCTTCTTGGAATTATATCAGCAAAAACAGAAATCAAAACCGAGCCGGCAACCACCGAGACTATCCCACAAAGAAAAATCTCTGCACCATGTGCCTGAAAAACTTCCACAAGAAAGAATAAAAGCGTTATACCTATGCAAAGAGCAGATATTATCCTGTGCATCGAACAAGCCGTTATCATTTTAGCCGGGTTGGCAACAAGTTCGCTCAACCTTTTATATTTTTTGTCTTCCTCCGCCAGTTCCTTCACTCTGGAATCATTGACTTCAATTATTGTATGTTCAAAAATCGTATAAAGTGCCCTCAGCAAAACAAAAAACAACAACAAAATCAATAGTCGTATCCCATCAGAATCCATATGGTCCTCCTTAAAATATAAAATAATAAAAATATATAAAAAAAAGGTCTTTATCAGACCTTAACTTACTCAAAATCATGTTTACTAAAACACAACCGTATAAATAGCAAAAAAGCGGATTACGAGGCTCGAACTCGCTACCTCCACCTTGGCAAGGTGGCGCTCTACCAGATGAGCTAAATCCGCATTTCTTATTTGAACATCATTAAGATGATGCCTCCGGACGGAATCGAACCATCGACACGGGGATTTTCAGTCCCCTGCTCTACCGACTGAGCTACAGAGGCAATTGTCTGTCTTTTCAGACAAGCGACCCGGATGGGGCTCGAACCCACGACCTCTAGCGTGACAGGCTAGCGTTCTAACCAGCTGAACTACCGGGCCAGATGGTGGGAACAATAGGGCTCGAACCTATGACCCTCTGCTTGTAAGGCAGATGCTCTCCCAGCTGAGCTATGCTCCCATCTGATCTGTTTTCCTTTCAGAGTGTTTCTCTCTCCCGAGGACATTATCTATTCTATCACATGAGAGCATTAATGTCAACACTTTTTTTGAATTTTTTTTAAAAAAATTTTGATTTGTTTGTTTTGCACACTGTTTTCAACATTTAAACAATATATATATTAAAATTATCAACATCATTCTTCAGCAGAAGCAAACAATCGCTGAACTTCGCCTCTAAGCCCCTGATATTTCGGAGACATGAGTTTACTGTCTTCTGATATTATGTTTTCAGCTATACTTCGTGTAAGCTCAAAAACTTCAAAATCATTTGTCATATCGGCTATCTTCAGACAAGGAAGTCCGTGCTGTCTGTGACCGAAAAAGTCACCCGGGCCACGGAGTTTCAGATCTTCTTCGGAAATCTTAAATCCATCGGAAAGAGAACTTATTATCTTCATACGCTTTTTGGCTTCCTGACTATGATTTTCGGTAACAAGCACACAATAGCTCTTTTCACGACCTCTGCCCACACGCCCTCTGAGCTGATGAAGCTGTGACAGACCAAAACGATCGGCGTCCTCTATCATCATTACAACTGCATTCGGTACATCGACACCAACTTCTATAACAGTTGTACTTACCATAATATCTATGCGTCCCTCTTTAAACTCATTCATAATATCGTCTTTTTCCTTGGCCGACATTTTACCATGAAGAAGTCCTACATTAAATTCCTTAAAAACTGTATCAGCAAGTTTATCTTTATATTCAACAGCTGATTTTAAATCAGTATCATTCTGTTCTATAACAGTACATACTATATATGCTTGTCTGCCTTCATTTATATGCTTTCTTATAAATTCATATATACGGTCACGATATCCGCCTGTTACAGCATAGGTTTCTATCGGTATGCGTCCGGCCGGAAGTTCATTTATTATGCTTATGTCAAGATCACCGTATATCATCATCGCAAGTGTTCTTGGTATCGGTGTTGCAGACATTACAAGGCGATGAGGACAGTTTCCTTTTCCGGCAAGGGCATTTCTCTGTGCAACTCCGAAACGGTGCTGTTCATCAGTGATAACAAGTGCAAGATTTTTGAATACGGTGTCTTTTTGTATTATAGCATGTGTTCCGACCACAACAGTATATTCTCCCTGTGCTATTTCAGCCTTTATATTGTTCTTCTGTCGTGCGGTAAGCGAACCTGTGAGCAAACACACCTTTATACCAAAAGGAATCAGAAATGAGCTAAGAGTTTTATAATGCTGGGCTGCAAGTATTTCTGTAGGTGCCATCAGAGCTGCCTGACAGGAATTTACCGCACAAAAATAACACGCAGCAGCAGCAACTGCAGTTTTACCACTTCCAACGTCTCCCTGAAGTAATCTGTTCATAGGACGCTCTCTGCACATATCATTTATAATATCATTTGTAGCTGATTTCTGAGCATTGGTCATTTCAAAAGGAAGTCCGCTCAGAAACTTATTTATATCATTTGAGCTGTCCATAACTGCGCCTGCTTTTGACTCGGAATTTCTTTCACGCAGCATACGCATTCCAAGCTGCAGATTCAGAAGTTCATTGAATATAAGACGTTTTTTGGCCATTTCAAGCGACAGACTGTCTTTGGGAAAATGTATATTTCTGATTGCGTCTCCAAGACTGCACAGGTCATTTTCAGCAAGTATTTCTTCCGGCATAAACTCATACGGTTCACTTTCAAAGATTTTCAGCGAATCCGTTACATTTGTTGAAACCATAGCATTTGTAAGACCCGAAGTAAGATGATAAATCGGTTTGAAAACAATGTCAGAATCCTCACGTATATACTGCGGTGTATTCATCTCATAATTTGTATAGCTGAATGTTACCTTGCCATAGAAAATATATCTCCCGCCTTCAACCAGCGCTTCCTGCGCATATACATTATTATAGAAAACAACATAAAAGTTATCTATGCCATCGGTAACCAGTACTTTATATATCGAAAGTCCTTGTCTTATGCGTTGTTCGGGTACTTTTTTCAGAACCAGTCCCGAAACCACATTATTTTCATTGAGTTTAGCTTCACTTACGCAGACAGGATTTCTATAGTCTATATAATTTCTCGGAAAATGATACAGGAGATCAAACGGAGTGTATACACCAATATTTTCATAGAGTTTAGCCCTTTTTTCAGCAACACCTTTTAATACTTTTATTGGTTTAAATAAATTTGTCATTAATATCTCCCCCTTATTTTGATTTTTCGGTTTTATATTTCCATTATAACACTGTTGCTGTAATATGTCCATAAAAAATCCCCAGAAATACGCAGAGAAATCTCATACTACGTATTCTGAGGAAATTTATTTTATTCTACGGAAATTATATAGTAATAAACAGGCTGACCGCCGTTTATAAGTGTGACTTCTATTTTGTCACTAAGTTTCTGTGACAAGAGTGTCTGCATTTTCTCAGCATTTTCATCTGTCACATCTGCACCATACATCAGTGTAACAAATGAAGTATCATTTTTCACAAGTTTTTTCACAAGTTTGAGAACAGCACGGTTTACATCTTTATCAGTAAACACCAGCTTACCGCTGTCAAGAGCCAGAATCTCGCCTTTCTTTATAGAATGACCGTCAAGTTCAGTATCTCTTGCGGCAAATGTTATAAGACCTGTTGAAACACGTTCAAAAGCCTTTGTCATATTTACCTTGTTTTCTGAAATATCAACGCTCTCATCAAAAGCAAGCATAGCTGAAACACCCTGCGGTATGGTTCTTGTCTGAAGCACACACACTCCTCTGTCAGCAAATTTTACTGCCTGTTCTGCTGAAAGTATTATATTTTTATTATTAGGAAGTACAAATACAGTTTCAGCCGGAGTCATATATATAGCATCAAGAATATCTTCAGTTGACGGATTCATCGTCTGTCCGCCTGTAACTACGTTATCTGCGCCAAGATCCTTAAAGAGTGCTTCTACACCATGACCTGCCGCAACAACAACAAATCCATATTTTTTCTCAGGTTTCGTTCTTCGTGCTTTATCAGGCGCATCTTGTTTTCTCGCTTCTTTCTTTATACCGTCATGCTGCATCTTCATATTTTCTATCTTCGGCATATTTATCACGCCAAATTCAAGCGCTTTTTCTATAACACTTCCCGGATTATTTGTATGAACATGAACTTTTATTATGTCATCATCATCTACAACAAGAACGCAATCTCCTATAGTTTCAAGATATGCTCTTAAAGAAGCCGCATCTTTGCAGTCATTGTGCTTGGTGATGATACACTCGGTACAGTAAGTAAAATTTATATCTGTTTCTATTTCCTGTACAGCTGACCTGTTCTCCGAGCCTGAGCTTCCTGCAGTCTGTATTTCTATGGTTTTTCCGTTAAATATGTCAAGCATAGCCTCAAAAACCACAACAAGTCCTTTACCGCCCGCATCAACCACTCCTGATTTTTTCAGTATAGGAAGAAAATCAGGTGTCTTAGCTAAAGTTTCTTCTGCAGTTGCACATACTGCACTCCAGAAAACCGACAGTTCATTTGTATCAAGGCAAGAACTGCGCGCGGTTTGTGCTGACATTCTTGCTACTGTAAGTATAGTGCCTTCGGTCGGTTTCATAACAGCTTTGTACGCAGCATCTACACCGAGTTCCAATGAATTTGCAAAATTTTCGCATTTTGCAGTTTTCAGATTTTTCATACCCTTTGAAAATCCCCTGAAAATAAGCGAAAGTATTACTCCCGAATTTCCTCTTGCTCCTCTGAGAAGTGCAGAAGCGGCAGTATCCGCTACCTTTGAAATATCTGCATCATCACTGAGAAGTTCCAGTTCCTTTCTTGCTGAATTCATTGTCATAGACATATTTGTTCCTGTATCACCATCCGGAACCGGATAAACATTCAATTCATCAATCTGATTTTTCTGCTTTTCCAAACATATGGCAGCATTTATTATTGCATCTCTCAAAAGACTTCCGCTTATCAAAACATCCACTCCTGACATAATTTTTCAAAATAACTGCTTTACATAATTATAAAGCCGATTTCTCTATAAAAACAAACAGTATCACTCTGTTATTCCATAGTTACGCTGTCAATAAAAACATTTATCTTTGAAACCTCTATACCTGTTGCCTCTTCTACGACATAGCTTACACGATGTCTGAGACTTCTGACTATTGCGGAAATATTTGTACCGCATGTAACAGATATCTTAAGATTTATTATGAGTTTATTGTCTTTAGAAATAATATTTACTCCATTTGAACGAGTATTCTTTTTCAGAAAAGGTAAAATATCACCAATCAAAGAATCTTCGTTTACTCCTGCAACGCCAAAGCTCCCTGCAATCGTATTTCGGATAAGTTCTTCCAGATAATTATCCGAAATCGTTATTTTTCCTATGTGATTTTCTCTGATTATCATATGTATTCATCCCCCTGTATAATTCAAAGCATGCACTTTGCGGATATATTTTTCTTATTATATCATAAAAGATATTATAATACAAGGGCAGTTGACACAAAATCATTGCTGTGGTATCATAAATCAGGAATAATTGTTACTATTCAACTGTAAGATATTTTATCTGAAATATTTTTACGAAATATAGCAAAAAACAAAACAATAATGAACTATTTAAAATACCAGAAACGGAGCTTGTTTTATGAATCTTCTATTTATAGGTGATGTAGTCGGTACTTCCGGCTGTGAATTTTTAAGAGATAATCTTTACAAAATAAAAAAAGAGTACATGATAGACGTAACAATAGCAAACGGAGAAAATTCAGCTTCCGGAAACGGAATCACCAGAACATCTGCCGGAGAACTTATAAACTACGGCGTTGACATAATCACCACCGGAAACCATGCTTTCAGAAGAAAAGAAGCATCAGCCATATTTGATATGGAAAATGTCATACGTCCTGCAAATTACCCCGAAGGCTGTATAGGACACGGATATAGTATATTTGATTATGGCAGATACAGACTGGCAGTAATAAATCTCATGGGAACCGCTTTTATGGAACCGCTGGACAATCCTTTTTCAGTAATAGATAACATCCTTTCCGAGATAGATACAAAAAACATAATAGTAGACTTTCATGCAGAAGCAACAGCAGAGAAAAAAGCACTCGGACACTATCTTGCAGGTCGTGTAACTGCAGTGCTCGGAACACACACACACGTACAGACTGCTGATGAAACCATACTGAAAAATCACACCGGATATATAACTGATGTAGGCATGACAGGACCTGAAGACTCTGTACTCGGAGTAACTTCAGAAGATGCTGTAAAACGCCAGAGATTTAAGACACCTGTATTTTTCACTGAATCACAAAATCCGTCATTTCTCAATGCAGTTATCCTCAAAATCGATACCAAATTAGGCATATGCACTAAAATTGAGAGGTTAATTCTAAGATAACGTTAACAAATTTTTTTATCAAGTATTGCATTTAACCAGTGATTAAGGTATAATGTAGTTGCAACCGGATAATTTCTATGCACTGAACAAATCTATAAATTTACTGGGAGGTTTTACTTTGGAAATTTTAAAAGTTTCATCACACTCTTCACCAAATTCCGTAGCCGGTGCAATAGCCGGTGTAATCAGAGAAAAAAGAGCTGTAGAGGTACAAGCTGTTGGTGCCGGTGCAGCAAACCAGGCTGTAAAAGCCATTGCGATCGCACGTGGTTATCTTGCTCCTATCGGAGTTGATCTGATCTGTGTTCCGGCATTTACCAACATCGTAATAGACGGCGAAGAAAGAACTGCAATCAAGCTTATCTGCGAAGAAAGATAATTTGCAGTACGCCTTTTTTGGACAAACAGACTTGTCCTTAATAACAGAAAGCTATAATTTAAAGGGGCGTTTTTACGTCCCTTTTTTTGCGTTTTGTAGATTATTTACGTTACTATTGATTTTAGAGATCTTTTGTGATATAATAATTTAGGTATATATATTATTTAAGGAGGAACGTTTTTATGACTACCATAGAGATTGTAACCGGTATTTTACTTCTTTTGTGTTGTGTATGTCTTATCATTTTATGTCTTTGCCAGGACAGCAGAGCTCAGAACGGAATGACATCTGCAATTACAGGTGCTTCAAGTGATTCATTCTACGGCAAAAACGAAGGCAGAACCAAAGAAGCAAAGCTTATCAAGGCTACAAAAGTAGGCATTACAATTTTTTTCGTACTCACTCTTGTACTGAATGCATTGCCACTTTTCTTCAACTAAGCAATCTGCAATATTCTATTTCTCCTGCTAATTGGTCATGAGATCTCAGGCAAAACGGGATCTGATTCCAAACGGCAGGTTTTTTTTCAGAAAGGAAAAACAACCATGGCTAAGGAAAGTACTAAAAAACATTCGGCAAACTATTATAAAAGTAAAATCTTACTGGTACTTAACCAAGCAGGAAAAAAATCTGTTTCTTTAAGCGACCTCGTAGGAAAAACAAAATGCAAAAAAAGTGAAATGCGTATTTTTAACGAGGCAATAGATATGCTCAGAGAAAGCGGAATGATTTATGAACAGAAAAAAGGATTTGTTCTCTGTTCAAGAATGGGCTACTTTGTTGCTGAAGTAAAAAGGCTTAGCAAAACTTTCGGATTTATCGAACGTGAAAGTGACAATACCGAAGTTTTTGTTCCGGGAAAATTTCTCCTCGGCTCCATGCCCGGTGACAAGGTTTTAGCAAAACTTATTCCTTCAAGAACAGGCAGTCCTGAAGGAGAAGTAATCTCTGTCATTACACAGGCTGTCGCTAAAATATCCGGCGTACTCATAGCAGAATACGGACACTACTATATTATACCCGATACTATGACAAAAACGCCTGTGTATGTTGTAGAAAATGATTGCAAGGCAAAACCGGGTGACAAAGTTCTTGCGGAGATAACATCAAGAGGAAAAAGTCACTCCGAACACAAAGCTGTGATAATCTCCTCTTTCGGAAGTTCAGAAAAGGCAAGCAGTTGTGCTGTTGCAGCCGTTATTGCAAACGGTTTGTCACTTAATTTTCCTGATGATGTTATAAAAGAAGCGGAAAAAATAGAATTTGCAGGTATAAGTGAATATGATTTTACAAACAGACTTGACCTGCGTGATGAAATAATTTTTACAATAGACAGTGCAGATTCAAAAGACCTTGATGATGCAATATCAATAGAAAAAACAGCTTCGGGTTACAAGCTCGGCGTACACATAGCCGATGTTTCACATTATGTAAGAGGAAATTCGCCTCTTGACAAAGAAGCTCTCAACAGAGGAACAAGTGTATACTATGCAAACAGAGTTATTCCGATGCTTCCAAAACAGCTCTCAAACGGTATCTGTTCGCTCAATCCCGATGAAAACAGACTTGCTTTCTCCTGTACAATAGACCTTGATAAAAACGGCATAATAAAAGACTATCATTTTAATAAAACCGTTATACGTTCAAGAGTAAAAGGTGTATATTCGGAAATAAACAGCATACTTGACGGCAACTCAACCAAAGAAATAAATGAAAAATATGCTCATGTAAAAGAAAATATTTTCATAATGAACGAACTTGCCGATATACTAATAGCTGACCGTGAAAAAAGAGGTTCACCTCAGCTTGAAACTTCCGAAAGCAAGCTTATAATAGATGAAAATGATATATGTGTTGATGTTCTTCCGAGAACACGAGGAAAAAGCGAACAGATAATAGAAGAATTTATGCTTCTTGCAAACCAGTGTGCAGCCAAAATGGCAAAGAAATATTCTATTCCTTTCGTATACCGTATTCACGAAGATCCTTCACCTGAAAAAATCCAGGATATGAGAACATATCTTACAAGTATAAATATAGAGTATCCGCATTTTACAACAATAAAGCCTGCACACATGGCGGAGATCCTTACAAACAACAAGGAAAGCACAAAATTTCCTG
Organism: Ruminococcus sp.; assembly: GCA_015066745.1. Lineage (GTDB taxonomy): Bacteria > Bacillota > Clostridia > Oscillospirales > Ruminococcaceae > HUN007. The sequence continues at coordinate 10,975 of SVNW01000078.1, forward strand.
TTATAAACAATATACTTCTCAGATCCATGGCAAAGGCGAAATATGCAGACACTCCTGTAGGACACTTCGGTCTTGCTCTTGATGACTATGCACATTTCACTTCACCGATAAGACGTTATCCTGACCTTGCTATACACCGCATTTTATCCGATCTCGTTGCAGGATATGACAAGGAATGGCTCACAAAGAGATATGAAGCATTTGCTAAAAACGCTTCTGAACGTTCAACTCAGACAGAACTAAACGCAGTCAAAGTTGAACGCACCTGCGAAAGCTGTTATATGGCGGAATATATGGCAGGACATATAAATGAAGAATTTGAAGGGATCATTTCGTCGGTAACGGATTTTGGTGTATATGTTGAACTTGAAAACACTGTAGAAGGACTGGTTCATATAAATTCGATGGTTGATGACTTTGAATATGACGGACTTGTTACTTTGACAGGTGAATTTACAGGACAGAAGCTTACACTTGGTGACAGAGTAAAAGTAAAATGTGTAGGCGCTAACGTAAATAACGGTAATATTGATTTTTATTTAATATAGTAATTCTCCCCGCATCTGTTGGTGTGGGGAGTTTTTTTGATACAGAAAATTTATTTTTATAATATAAAAAGTTTGTGATTTTATAAAGTTTTCATTTTCTACTATAAAAACTTTTTGATTTTTATGATTTTTTATGTTATACTATTTTTGAGGTGATATATATGGTAAAAAGGAAACGATACCTTGAAAAGTTGAAAAAACTTAAAGATATGCAATTGATCAAAGTTGTTACAGGATTTCGTCGTTGCGGAAAATCCACACTTCTGACACAATTTCAAGAATATCTGAAAGAATGTGGCGTAGAACACACACAGATAATAAACATAAACTTTGAAAAAATAGAGTTTGAACATCTGCTTGATTATAAATCACTTTATGATTATGTAATAGAAAGACTTCATCCTGACAAAACGACATATATATTTCTTGATGAAGTACAACTTGTAGAAAATTATCAAAAAGTTGTAGACTCGCTGTTTGTAAGAGATAACGTTGATGTATATATCACAGGATCAAATGCACAAATGTTATCCGGAAAACTTGCAACTTTGCTTTCAGGAAGATATATAGAAATCGAAATGCTCCCACTTTCCTTTGCAGAATTTTATGAACTTGTAGGCGGTGATAAAAGAGATGCATGGAAAAGATACTTCTCAAACGGAAGCCTGCCATATACCGCATATATCAATGATGACGAAATTCTGCACGATTATCTTCTGGGAATATACAATACTGTTCTTCTTAAAGATGTAGTCGAACGCAAGAAAATACAAGATATCGCTCTTCTGCAAAGCGTTGTAAAATTTATTTTCGATAATATTGGCAATATCGTTTCTTCAAAAAAAATCTCCGACAGTCTTGTATCATATGGCAGAAAAACAACCTCTGTCACAATCGAAAACTATATACAAAGCCTTTTGGAAGCATATGTTATCTATAAAGTAGAAAGATATGACGTAAAAGGAAAACAGCACCTGAAATCTCTGGAAAAGTATTATATTGTTGACACCGGACTGCGCAAACTGCTTCTTGGTAAAAACAACACCGATATTGGTCATATTCTTGAAAACATTGTATATCTTGAACTCATACGCAAAGGATTTAAGGTAAGCATCGGAAAAGTAGATGATCTGGAAGTAGACTTTATAGCAGAAAAAGACGGAGATAAGGAATATTATCAGGTATCAGCAAGCATTCTGGATCCTGGTACATTTAAACGAGAGATAGAACCTTTACGCAGAATACGTGATAATTACCCTAAATATATCATTACAATGGATGAAATAACATCCAATGATGAAGGGATTAAGCAGATCAATATTATAGATTTTCTTCTGCAATAGCAATTATTTTTAAACAAAACCATTGTTCTGAATATATCGAACAATGGTTTTGTTTGTTTTGGAACTATTTTAACGTTTTTTTATCTCGTTATCTATATATCGACTATTCTGTTGTAAAATTGTTGACACTTCCAATTTTGTATGGTAGAATTACTCTATAAATTTATATTTAAGGGGTATTTAAACATGAAAAACAACAAAAAAATAATAATTTTCACATCTGCTCTTATGATGACTGTTGGTATCGGTATCGGCTCAAATCTTGACAATATCGTCAATGAAAATTACACTGTAATATCTGCTGATGACGCAGTTTTTGAGGGATTTAAGTACATAGCAGATGGTGATGAAAAAAACGAGATCACTATTACCGGATATACATCAGACCTTGACCTTACTAATGTCGTGATACCTGATGAAATAGACGGTAAGCCCGTTACGAAAATAGGCGCCGGTGCTTTTAAATCTTCGGGAATCATATCACTTACCGTGAGTGACAGTGTTACTACTATTGCGGATTACGCTTTTGCTTATTGCTATTCTCTGAAAGAACTTAATCTTGGTAAAAATGTTACATCTATCGGTGATGGTATAATCGCCTCCGAAGCTTATAAAACTGCTATGTATATCGAAAAACTTACATTATCGGATAACATAAAAGCTATCGGCAAAAATATTTACGGTTCTAACGATTCTTATTACACTCGTGTCAGCTCTCTTAATATTCCGGCTTCGGTTTCCTCTATAAACTCTACTTTCTATAACAGATCTTCTCTTACTGCAATAAATGTTGAAGAAGGAAGTAAAAACTTCTCTTCAGATCAGGGTATTCTCTACAACGCTGATAAAACAAAACTCATAAAATGTCCGGTTTCTTCTGATATTACACTATACAATATAGCTGATACTGTTACTTCTATTGAAAACAGTGCTTTTGCTTACTCTTCTCTTACCACTATCAATGTACCTGACAGCACAACAGCTATCGGTAATTACGCTTTTGCTTACTGTTATTCTTTAAAAGAACTTGATCTCGGTAAAAATGTCACATCTGTTGGTGATGGCGTAATTGCGACTGAAGCTTATAAAACTGCTATGTATATTGAAAAGCTTACATTACCGGACAACCTTAAAGCTATAGGAAAAAACATCTACGGTTCTAACGATTCCTATTACACTCGTGTCGGTTCTCTCAATATTCCTGCTTCTGTTTCTTCTATAAATTCTACTTTCTATAACAGATCTTCTCTTACTGCAATAAATGTTGAAGAAGGAAATAAAAACTACTCTTCAGATCAAGGTATTCTCTACAACGCTGATAAAACAAAACTTTTAAAATGTCCGGTTTCTTCTGTTGTTAAGATATATGATATTGCTGATACTGTTACTTCTATTGAAAACGGTGCTTTCGCTTACTCTTCTCTTACTACTATCAATGTACCTGACAGCACAACAACAATTGGTAATTATGCTTTTGCTTACTGCTATTCTTTAAAAGAACTTGATCTCGGTAAAAATGTAACATCTGTTGGTGATGGCGTAATTGCGACTGAAGCTTATAAAACTGCTATGTATATTGAAAAACTTACATTACCTGATAATATCAAAGTTATAGGAAATAACATCTACGGTTCTAACGATTCCTATTACACTCGTGTCGGTTCTCTCAATATTCCTGCTTCTGTTTCTTCTATAAATTCTACTTTCTATAACAGATCTTCTCTTACTGCAATAAATGTTGAAGAAGGAAATAAAAACTACTCTTCAGATCAAGGTATTCTCTACAACGCTGATAAAACAAAACTTTTAAAATGTCCGGTTTCTTCTGTTGTTAAGATATATGATATTGCTGATACTGTTACTTCTATTGAAAACAGTGCTTTCGCTTACTCTTCTCTTACTACTATCAATGTACCTGATAGTACAACACAAATCGGTAATTATGCTTTTGCTTACTGCAATTCACTCGAAGAACTTAACCTCGGCAAAAACGTAACTTCAATCGGTGACGGTGTAATTGCTTCTGCAGCTTATCAGACTACTATGTATATCTCAAAACTTACACTACCTGATAACCTTAAAGCTATTGGCAAAAACATTTATGGTTCTAATGATTCTTATTACACTCGTATCGGTTCTCTCAACATTCCGGCTTCTGTTTCTTCTATAAATTCTACTTTCTATAACAAATCTTCTCTCACTGCAATAAATGTTGCCGAAGGGAACAAGAGCTACTCTTCAAATATGGGTATACTTTACAATGGTGACAAAACTGCACTTATAAAATGCCCGCAGTCGTCAAATGTACTTATCTTTGAAGTTGACAAAAACACAAAATCTATTAACGCATCGGCTTTTGCCAATACAAAAATCCAGAATATACTTATCCCTCAGTCTGTAACTGAAATAGGCACCGGTGCATTCAGTAACAGTTCACTTAAAACCATAGAAGGTTACACCGGCTCATATGCCCAAACATTTGCAAACGAAAACAAATACACCTTTACTGCTATAGAAGAATCAGGTGACACACCTACTGACCCTGATACACCTGTTACACCACCTTCAACAGAAGGAAAATTCAACTACGACGTTGACGGAAACGGTTCTATTAATGTAATGGATCTTCTTAATCTAAAAAAATACTTACTTTGCAAATAAAAACTTATATATACAAAACCATTGTTCTGAATATACGGAACAATGGTTTTGTGCGTTTTAGAGTTATTATGACGTTTTTTTGTTTTATTATATGTGTTTTGATTATTTTGTTGAGTTAGTGTATAATTTATGTGGGCAAAAAACAAGTAAAAATAAAAAAAGATGGCAAAAAGGCTTGCCATCTTAGTCACAATATGTTTAAATATAAGTTGTCGAAAATATATAGAAAGTAGTTGTGACTAATAATGAGTATAACATATTCGA
>SVNW01000079.1 GCA_015066745.1 Ruminococcus sp.
TATCCATGATTCCGGAATTTTATTTTCCATTTGATTTGGGCTCCTTTTCTGTACTTAGACTTTTATGTCATTAGTATACCAGAATTTCGAGCTTTGCGGAAGTCGAGGTTAAACGTATCGCTTACGAAAATGTAACAGAATGCGGAAAAGATGAATTTAATATCTGGCTTAATCATTTTCCTGAAAATTTTGAAATTATAGCTGATGGTACAAAAAACTCCGGAAATCAGATGGACCTTATGTTTTCGGGGCATGCCCATGGCGGTCTGATAAGATTTCCGGGTATAAAAGGATTATTTGCTCCGGGACAGGGATTTTTCCCGGAATATACTTCGGGGGTGTATGAATACAACGGCTCATCTATGATAGTAAGCAGAGGCATCGGCAACAGTACTACTACATTAAGGCTTTTTGATACTTTTCATGTGATAATCTGTACTCTTGAGAGTGAAAATGCTATGAACTGATGAATCAAAAAAATCAATCATATCTTTTAAAAATATTTATTAATTGTGGAATAATTGCAATAATAGATAACAGAGCGAATCCTGTACAAATTATAAAGCACTCTGATCGACATAAAGCGATACTATAACTAATCAGAAAACAAATAACAAACGCTATAAAATAAACAACTATTTCTGCAATACTTAACAAACGAAATGTGAATGGTTTTGAAAGATAATAGTTATCAAATGACTCTGATTCGCATTTAAAAAGAATACGACGCTTACGATTACTTGGAATATTTAACAAACCCATCAACAAAGCGTAAGCAACATTCGCAAGTAAACAGTAAGAAATTAAATGCCTGTTTGAATATTCCGTCATACTGGTATCATAAGAATTTGACCGATAATTGTTTGCAGGATAATCACAAAACAATGACCTGATTACATTCGGTTCTTCATCTGATCCAACTTCAAAAACTATAGTATCCGGTATATATATATAATCCGGCGACATATCAACTTTTTTCTTATACTCTATCTGACCCGATACAAAATCATCATATGTATCTTCAGAATATTTATAAAAATATCCATCTTCCCCTTTATAGGACGTGATACAAATATCAAAAAAATGAATACCGACCAATTTGTATAAAACTCCGTCTAATTCGACACTTTCTCCGATTTTGACTCCCGGATAATACTGTTGGATCACATTTTCTGACAAAACAATTTCGTTTTTATAATCCTCAGGATATCTGCCTTCTTTAAGATAAGTAGTCGTAAATATATAATTAATCTGATACATATAATTTTTTTGAAGCATTTGCGGAAATGACATTTGCGGTGTCAAAATAGAATTATCAGTAAACGGTTTTCCTGCACGAATACAACCGCCGATATAATCAACAACTTCATAATTTTCAATAAAAATATCTTTGGCTTTATATTTTTTCGCAAGTTGTGGAATATCCTCATATAGTATCATGCTGTTGTATTTTTCCTCATCAATATCAACAGAAAGAACCTTTGCATACTTTTCACCTAATTCAGAATACTCTCTATCTACAGAGTAAACCAAAACAGACCCATCTTTCTCTACTGCTTCATCACTATTATATTGTGATAAAAACGCAATATGATTTACTACAAGAAATACAGCGACATACAACAATAATAACACTATAGATGTAATTGTCGAAGGTCGAGTAAAATATCTCCCTATAATCTTCCAAAACGGATATCTGCAGTTTATTTTTTTCTCGACTTTTAATTCTCTACTATCAATATACTCTACAGAAATATTGTTTTTTTCTACGTGTATCTTATGACTTTTCCTTATACAAAGTCGTGGATCATGCGACACAACTACTATTATCCTGTTTTCTGCAAGCTCGTCAATGATATCCGAAAGAATTTCAACAGACTTTTCATCCAGATTATTTGTTGGCTCATCTAAAAACACAAACGATGTATCTTTTATAATGCATGCAATAAGATTAAGTTTGACCAGTTCTCCCCCGCTGACTTTTGTTATTTTGGATTTTAAATCAAGATGTGTAAGTTCAAAGCGTTTTAGTAATTTATCACGCAAATCAATATCTACATTGTTATTAAACCTCGTCAGATAATCCTTGATTTTAATTTCATATTTTTCCGGATCCTGTTCTGCATATGCAAAATAACTGCAATTTGGCTCGTCAAACTTCGGCGAGAATACAATGTCTTTTAATATTGTGGTTTTTCCCGCTCCATTCGGACCTGTAACCAGATAACAGCCTGTATATTCTAAATTTATTTCTTTACCTGAAAAATCAACAGAACTATTTTTTACATTTATCCTAATGTTCATAAATTCCTCCAAAGTAATAGACTTTATCTAAACTACGCTTTATAATTTTATGTGTAATCAATATAACAACTTGTCCGATACACAAACATATAACCGAATGTATAACAGTAATAATTTGATATTCCGGACGCAATACGCTTAACAACATTAATATAACCGAGCCAATAACAGTAACAATTATTTTCCATATAATCATACGCTGTTTTTGAATTATAACTTTTTTTACACACTCATATGGTACACCAAAATTTCTTAATATAATCATTCGTTTTTTCTGTAATGATAAATTAATTTTAGTATACAAAAAATAAAAAACAACACTGCTCAGTAGCATAACAGCAAGAACTTTACTGCTATCCAATATATTTTGAAGACTTGAAATATTTTTACTTATTTCTACAGTTGTACTGTTTTTTATATAAAAATTTCCTCCAAGCTGTTTTAAGATATCATTATCTACATTCAAAATGATATATAAAACCGGTTGATTAACAGAATCACCATCCAAAATCTTATCCGATATTTCTTTGTACAAATCAAAATCAATCGGTTCGGAAATATTACTTTTTGAGGTCAAAGCTATTTCATTAACTCCATCATAAGTTGATATTCCTTCAATTGAAAAATCTTCACCAAGAATTTTTGAACGTGCCGACTGATATTCTTTCATAACATATGTACTTTGATTTGTCTTCATATTTACTGACATACCGAGTAAAACTTTTTCTCCAAATGTGTCATCCAATATCATATCGAATGATTTACCTGTTTTCAAAAAATTATCAAGACATTCAAGGTATATATCCAAATACTCCAGATCAACCTTCCCACGATATTGTAAATATGCTTCCAACGGGATATATCCGCTGTTTAACATAGTTTCAGGAGATGCATACAACTTTGAAGCTATATTTGTTTGCCCCTCTGCCAAAGATACCATACTTGATTTATTGATACGCACAGCTAAAAAACCTGCAATCAATATTGATAAAATAATAAAAATATACAGTAAAAAACCTGTTATATCTGTTCTGACTAACTTTCTTATATCATAGTTAGAACCATCTGCCGAGGATTCAGATGCATCTTCATCTTTACACATAACCTCAGAACTCCGCTCTTGGTCACAAACCAACTTTTTGTTATCAAAATGGTATATCTGTTCTGCAAGCTTTAAAATTCGGTCATCGTGTGTTACAATCAAAACTGATTTTTCCATAGCTAATTTTTGTATCATTTTCTTTATAACTTCAACAACACGATAATCCAGATCATTTGTCGGCTCATCTAAAAAAATAATTTTTTTGTCTGTAAAAAACATTCTAAGCAAAGAAATAATACGTTTTTCTCCACCGCTAATATGCTTAACTTTTCTTTGCAAAATTGAATTCATTTCAAATTGATCTAATAATTCCAAAAGAAGACTCTCATCTTCTCTAAGCAACATAATATTTTCCGCTATAGAAATATCTTCGAAAATCAGATCGTTTTCCTGTGCAATCATTACGATTTTGTCGGGATTTTTATATATAATATGATTTAATAAAGTTGTTTTTCCGCAACCATTATTCCCTAAAACGCATGTTACTCCTTTTATCGGCAATGATATTTCATTTTCCGAATATAACTGTATTCCATTTAAACTCATAGCTTTTACAGAAAAATTATAATTCATAAACGACTCCTCTACAGAAAATACAGGGCAAGCTTTTGTAATTTATTTTTTCTTTACAATTAAAAGATATATATTTTCCTCATTTCACTTAATCTTCGCAATACAAAACTTCAAACTCTTCTCCAAGCTCTTTACACAGTTGTTCGTAAGCAAACTTTTTCTTTTTGTTAAACATAATGGTATCTTCTTCTGTCCACCAGGGAGAACCAAGGGGCGCCTCGTCCATATCCATCATATTTTCATGATATGCCTGTAAATACCAAAGCAGATTCTTTAATTTTCGGGAAATAGGGAGTTGCTGTTCATCAACTGCATAATCAAATTCATCTATGGCAGTATCATTTGCCGACCAAAGACAAGTACCTCCCCATTCATACCAATACTTGAATACATATTTCGCCATAATATATTCCTCCGTGAAAAATCAATAATGTTTTATAAAACATCACCCCCGTAAATACGTATTTTACAGGGGCGGTAAAAATTTATTATTTTGAATTAGTCAGCCATCAACTTTACCATAACAGCTTTCTGTGCATGGAGTCTGTTTTCGGCTTCTTCAAATACATTATTTTATAAATCTTATCTGAACATTCAATTTTAAAAATTGTTCATCATTTTCTTCATAAATTGTTCCAAAACCATGTCTTGTCTTACTCGGTGTATCCAATCTTGTGTTCAAAAATATATAATTTCTAAAAGCATTTCTATTATATATATGATAACACACAACATCACCGTCATCTTTTACAATAATATATCCCCCTGTAGCTTCATAATCACCTGTCCATAATGTATTCGGAACCATTCCTAGAGCAATATTTGTCAACAAATCCTTAACGTTATTAATCAAATATACACTATTATCCATTGTATTAATAATAGTACTGCTATTTGCAATATTATCAACAAGATCGCAAATTCTATATAATCCGCCTTTATAATAATTTTCAATCATTTTTGCAAATATAGTAGGCATTTCAGATGTAACCATTTTCAAATTAAATTCCAGTGTTTTATTATCAATAGAGTCAAATATAATATCTGTACCAATAGAATTTAAAAAAATAAATTTATCAGAAAATTTCTTAAAACCTTCAAAAATTAATATTTCATCATTAGAAAGTTTATGTCCCACAAGTTTATAAGTAAAGTTTGTAGCTCCTGATGCATTCAATAACGTTGACGGACTTCCTAATTGTGATTTAATGCTAAACCCAAATATATCATCACGCCCACTCATAATATCATGTACCATCAGCACTATATCTGACTTATCTTGTGACCTCGCTTTTAACGTTTCACATTTTATTGACTGCGCAAATCTCCATGATTCCGGAATTTCAAATGCACCTTTTGTTCTTTCAACTTTTTTCTGATAGATATTTTGTAACAGTATATATGTCTGATCTATAAAATTGCTAATAGGTACGTTACATATAATCTTACCTGTTGTAGCATCAACAACTTTAATCTCACTATCACGCCTGTACTCAAGTTTATTATTTCTTGTTTCTCTAATAATCTTAAGCACGTCATAATAAATATCAGGCAATTTATTGGTATTTGCGTCTGCAGCATACAATCTTCCATCTGCCAACAATTTGAGCATTGTATAAAGTTCGCTCCACTCACCTATATTTCCTGTCATCTTACACTTCCCCTAATTTTATCAAAATACCATCAATTATCGGTACCTGTCCGGGATTTATAAATTTTTGTTTTTTTAATTCAAATATTAATTCATCAAACTCTTCTGTATCTGCTGCAATTATCTTATTTAATCCTAACATACAACCCTCTCTCATCTTTCGCTTAGCAATATCAACTTCACTTGATTTCAAAGATATAAGGTAATTCTCAGCATTACGATGAACATATTTCAACGCAACTGCTTCTAAATCTGCTTGCTTATATCTCTCACGCAAACTTGTTTTAATACTTATACCAATAGGCGAATATTTTTCTTCTTTGAATAGAACAATATCAAAGTCTACATTAGGAACAAACGTAATTCTTGCTTGCATAAACATCGGCAAAATTCCTTCTCTATACAAACAAGTAGCAACTATTGTCTCGAAAATTTTTCCATTCAAAGATTGCGTTCTTTCCCCTATAGGACAATTTACTATGTACTTTTCCCAGCAAGTTTTTATATATTTATGTGGCTTTGACTCTTGTATTTTTCTAAAATCATCAGATATATACTTTACAAAAGTTTTATAAGTCTTATTTTTTTTATTTATAATACGAGTTGAAATCAATATATCAGGCATTTCACTCGTCATCTCCCCTCTCCAAAATTTTAAAACATTTATTCATAAATTTAGCCATCTCCTCAACAACAGGAATAGTTACTGCATTACCAAATTGTTTATATTGATGTCCATCAGCTAAGTTTTTAGGAAAACTAAATTTATCTTCTCCCGTTTCCTTATCTATAAACGCATATCCTATAAAACCTTGAAGTTTTCCCCACTCTCTAGGAGTCATAAATCGGATACCTCTATCATTAAGCGGAGTGTGTTTAGAAGGATACATTTTTCCGGCAACACCTTCTTTGGGATCAACTACTAGATTACGTTCCTTACCAGAACCTCCTGTTGCCAATAATGCATTTGACACAGGCGATTCTATCTCCGGAAGATTAACAATCTTATATCCAAAGCCGTTACCTTTACTTTTATGTCTTGCTTTATGTCTTTCAAGCGTCTCTACATATCCGGACGAAAGGAAATACTTGTCATCTGCATTCATTTCCAATAAATCATGAAGATTATTATAAAGCTTTTTTTTTCGCTCGTTAGGCAATGTATCAGGCAATTCATCAACAATACCACTAAAATAATTTTTACAAAAGCCCATAATATATACCCTGGGTCTATTTTGTGGTACACCAAAATTACGTGAGTTGCGTACAAAACTTTTCGAATCATAGACAAGTTTCCCGTTTTCATCTTTATTAACACCAATTATCTTATAATTCAAATCGTTAACTAAAACATCGATTATTGTTGCAAAGGTTTGTCCTTTTTGATGTGTTATTAAATTATCCACATTTTCGAGCATAAAGGCTTTCGGTCTTGTTCTATTAATTATATCCGCAATATCAAAAAAAAGCGTTCCTCTTATTTTATCCTTAAATCCTTCTTCTTTACCGGCTCTGCTAAAAGGTTGACACGGAAATCCGGCAAGCAACACATCATATTTAGTTCGTACCACAAGCTCCTTAAATTCATCGGTAGTAACATCATTCATAGGATCGTCACCATAAAGATGTTTATATGTAAGACATGCATTTTCATCGTTTTCCGCCGAAAGTACATTTATAAACTTCCCTGTAAGTTCATAGCCTCGTCTTATTCCTCCTATACCCGCACATAAATCTATCATTTTGTATTTTTCACTCATTTTTTCACCAACACCTCTTACAATAATATTATAAAACTTTAAAGATATTTTCCGCAATACGTTTAACTATCGGTACACAAACAGTATTACCACACTGTTTATATGCTGATTTAATTGGAATATTTCTAAAAACAAAATGTTTTGGAAAACCTTGCAACGCGAGACATTCATATGGTGTTAATTTACGAATTCCAAAATCATCTCTTATGATAGGAACTCTGTCATGATATGTCCCCATATTCGCTTTTAACGTTGGTGATATGATATATTTCCTCATCGCTACACCAATATCATCTATTCTATAAACACCTGTTTTAGCATTTATTTTTCGATCAAGTATATCATAATATTTATCACCAAGTTTATAGTAATAACCATCATGATGTTTTTGTGTTCTATCAATGACATCCTCTACACTTACAGTTAATGGAATCTCTTTTGGAAACTCAAAAGAATCTAACATATCACAATCAGTAAATGCTACAATAAAAGTTCTACTACGATCTTGCGGTACATTTCCATGTGTACAAGCATTTTGAATATCATATTTTACTTTATACCCAAGTTCAGCAAGAGTATTAAATATTGTGATAAATGTTTTACCATTGTCATGATAAATCAAGTTTTTTACATTTTCAAGCATTATAACTTTGGGTTTTACCTTACTTGCAACTTTAGCTATTTCAAAAAAAAGATTACCTCTGGGATCTTTAAAACCTTTCTGATAGCCCATCACAGAAAAACTCTGACACGGAAAACCAGCAACAATCACATCGCTTTTAGGTATCATATTCACATTTACATTTTTTATATCAGATTCAATAATTTTGCTATCCATAAAATTGTTACGATATGTGATACAAGCATGATGATCTTTTTCATTAGCCCAAATAACTTTAAAACCTGATTGAATAAAACCAAGATCTATGCCGCCTATGCCCGAAAATAAGCTTACTACTGTAGGTTTATTCATTCCTTCTTACCTCTTGTTCAATTTTATCTGCACACTCTAACAGATTTCTTTTTATATAATTTCCCCAAAATCTTAAAACTGTCCAACCTTCCGATTTTAACCTATCATTTACCTCTTTGTCACGTTCAATATTACGCTCAATCTTAGAAATCCAAAATTCTTGATTTGATTTAAAATCATTCTTCCGTTCTTCCCAATTATATCCGTGCCAAAATTCACTATCGCAAAATATTGCGATTTTTTTACTTTTGAACAATATATCCGGTTTTCCATAAACAGAATTTACATTTTTACGATAACGTAACCCTCTTGACCAAAGTTCTTTCATAAGCATTACCTCAATCTTTGAACCTTTACTTTTTACAGCTTTCATATTTTTAGTTATCTGTTCAGGAGTTTTCTTATTCAAATTTACCACCTTAATACATAATAAAATATCTGAAACTTATTATACCATAATAAATTATAAAATTCAATAATTTTCTAAATAAAGACTATCCCCGAAAATATGTATTTACCCATATTTTTCGGGGACGAAAATAAATTATTTTCTTATTAGTCAGCCATCAACTTTACCATAACAGCTTTCTGTGCATGGAGTCTGTTTTCTGCTTCTTCAAATATTTCTTCTGCGTGTTCTTCAAATACCTTTGTTGTGATCTCTTCTTCTCTGTGTGCAGGGAGGCAGTGGAGTACCATAGCCTTATCGTTTGCAACAGCCATGATCTCATCATTTATCTGATAGCCCTTGAATGCTGCCTTTCTGATCTCAGCTTCGCCTTCCTGACCCATAGATGCCCATACGTCTGTGATAAGAACGTCTGCGTCTGCTGCTGCTTCAAGTGGCTTGTCTGTAATTGTAAATCTGCCTGTAGAATTTGCAAATTCCATTACCTTTTCATCAGGTCTGTAGTTTTCAGGGCAGGCAGCTGAAACTGTCATGCCAACTTTAAGGAATCCTGTGATAAGTGAGTTTGCCATGTTGTTGCCGTCACCTATGTAGCACATTTTAAGTCCTTCAAAAGTACCCTTGAATTCACGTACTGTCATAAGGTCTGCAAGTACCTGACATGGATGTGAAAAGTCTGTAAGACCGTTTATGATCGGAATACTGCCGTATTCTGCAAGGTCTTCTACTTCTTTCTGTTCAAATGTTCTGATCATTATTCCATCAAGGTAACGTGAAAGAACTCTTGCTGTATCCTGTACAGGTTCGCCTCTGCCTATCTGAAGATCGGATGAGGAAAGGAAAAGAGGATATCCGCCGAGCTGATACATACCTGTTTCAAAGGATACACGTGTTCTTGTTGAGGCTTTCTGGAATATCATTCCGAGCGTTTTGCCTTTGAGATGTGGGTGTGGTATGTTGTGTTTGAGTTCATATTTGAGCTGATCTGCGAGATTGAGGATATCTATTATCTCTTCACCGCTAAGATCGAGCATTTTTAAAAGATGTTTCATATAATTTCACCAACTGTAAAAAAACAGTTTCCTTTCTTTGATAGTTTTAATATTTATGCCAGAAGTTCTGACAATATTCCTATTCCCTTGTCTATTTCCTCATATGTTATAGTGAGCGGAGGAAGAAGACGTACTTTTTCTTTTGCTGTAAGGAGAAGAAGTCCCTTGTCGAGTGCTGCTTTCACAACATCTGCAGCCTTTTTCTCTGTAAGAGTTATGCCTATCATAAGACCAAGCCCGCTTACGGACTCAACACCTTTGATATTTTTAAGTTTACTGAATATATATTCGCTCTTTTTGCTTACTTCATCAAGAAATCCTTCTGCGCAAACCTTTGTCATTACAACATTTCCGCCTGCACAAGCAAGAGGATTTCCGCCAAATGTAGAACCATGTGTTCCGGGTGTGAGTACAGATGAACATTTTTCTACCGCAAGACACGCACCTATCGGAACACCGCCTGCAAGACCTTTGGCAAGAGTTGTGATATCTGCTTTTACGCCAAAATGTTCTGCTGCAAGAAGTTTACCTGTACGGCCTATACCTGTCTGAACTTCATCTGCAATCATAAGTATATCTTTTTCATCGCATATACTGCGTACTGCTTTTACAAATTCTTCGTCAAGCTTTACTACTCCGCCTTCACCCTGTACAAATTCAACCATGATCGCACATACAGAATCATCAACGACTGATTTGAGAGCTTCGATATCATTTGCAGGAGTATGCACAAATCCGCCTACAAAAGGGAAAAAGTACTGATGAAAACTATCCTGTCCTGTTGCAGAAAGTGTGCAGAGTGTTCTTCCATGGAATGAGTTTACAAGAGTTATTATGGTATTACGGTTTTCACCGTATTTGTCAAAGCTGTATTTACGTGCTATTTTTATAGCACATTCATTTGCTTCAGCACCGCTGTTTCCGAAGAAAACTTTATCATAGCCTGTAGACTGACATAGTTTTTCAGAAAATTCTGCCTGAATCTTTGTATAATAATAATTTGAAGTGTGCTGTATGCTCTTTGCCTGGTTGCAGACAGCTTCCACCCAGTCGCTGTCACAGTAACCGAGTGAATTTGTACCGATGCCACTGCCAAAATCTATGTACTGTTTATTATCCTCAGCAGTTGCATCTCTGCCGTTTCCCTTGTCAAGTACAAGATCATAACGGCCATATGTATGCATTACATTGTTGTTAAATTTTTCTATTGTATTCATTTTAAGTAGTTCCCCTTAAAAAAACTATTTGAACTGTGTACCTATGCCTTCGTTTGAAAGAAGTTCGATAAGAATAGAATGAGGCACTCTGCCGTCTATGATGCAAGTCTTCTTTACACCACGTCTTACAGCTTCAACACAGCAATCTATCTTTGGAATCATACCGCCTGATATGATACCCTGTTTTTTCATAAACGGCACTTCGCTTACATTTACAGAAGGAATAAGTGTTGACGGATCATCTTTATCTTCAAGAAGTCCTGCGATATCTGTCATAAGAATAAGATTTTCAGCGCCGAGTTCAGCAGCTATTCTTGAAGCCGCTGTATCTGCATTTATATTCATTGTTTCGCCTGATTCAGTACTTCCTACAGTAGCTATTACCGGAATATATCCGTTATCAAGACAATCTGTTATAGGTTTTGTATTTACAGAAACTATATCTCCTACATATCCGAGATCCTGCTCTGACTGTACTTTTTCAGCAACAAGCATATTTCCGTCTATACCGCAAAGACCTATAGCCTGACCCTTGTTCGCTGTAAGAAGAGCCACGAGCTCCTTGTTTACTTTGCCTGCAAGAACCATTTTTACTACATCTACAGTTTCTTTGTCAGTGTATCTGAGACCGCCGATAAACTTGCTTTCGATATTAAGTCTGCCGAGCATATCATTTATTTCCGGACCGCCACCATGAACGAGAACTACCTTTACACCAACAAGTGAAAGAAGTACTATATCACTCATAACTGCCTGTTTAAGTTCGTCATTTGTCATTGCGTTTCCGCCGTATTTTACAACAACTATTTTGTTATTGTACTTCTGGATATATGGAAGTGCATCTATAAGCACCTGTGAACGAATATTATTAGCTATCATTTCCACTTTTTAAAAACCATCTTTCTGTTTTTAATATTTTTTCGACTAGCTTCTGTAGTCACCATTTATTTTTACATAATCATATGTAAGGTCACAACCCCAGGCTGTAGCAGATGCTTCACCGATATTAAGGTCGATATATATTTCTATCTCATCTTCGACAAGAATTTTCTTGGCTTCATCTTCAGAAAATTCTACACCTGAACCGTTTTCACAAACTTTGATTTTGCCTGCTGATGAACCAAGATATACATCAACTTTGGTAATATCAAAATCTGCTTCTGCATAACCTATAGCGCAAAGAACACGTCCCCAGTTAGCATCAGCGCCAAACATGGCACACTTGAAAAGCGGTGAACAAATAACACTCTTTGCAACAATAATTGCTGTATCAAGATCCGGCGCTGTTGAACATATACAAGTGAGAAGCTTTGTTGCGCCTTCTCCGTCTTTGGCAAGCATTTTAGTGAGGTTTGCCATAACCTGATAAAGAGCATCTTTAAATATTTTATAATCTTCACCATCTGAAACTATTTCAGCGTTTCCGGCAAGACCATTTGCCATAAGCATACAAGTATCATTTGTTGACTGATCGCCATCTACAGACAGACAGTTGTATGTTATCTTTACTATCTCTGAAAGAGCTGACTTTACCATTTCTGATGAAATAGCACAGTCTGTTGTTATAAAATTGAGAGTCGTAGCCATATTCGGATGAATCATTCCGCTACCCTTTGCCATACCACCAATTCTACAAAGCTTACCGCCTATCACTGCTTCTACTGCATATTCTTTTTTTACTGTATCTGTTGTCATAATCGCAGTAGCTGCGTCAAGGTTTCCGTCATATGAAAGTTTCTTTACAAGTTCAGGAACTGCCTTTACTATAGGTTCTATAGGAAGTATCTGCCCTATAACTCCTGTTGAAGCAACTACAACTTCTTCAGGTGCTATCCCTATTTCATCTGCAACAAGTGAACACATTTTATATGCCTTTTCCTCACCGTCAGCATTACAGGTATTGGCATTTTTAGAATTTACAATAACAGCTTTTGCTTTCCCGCCTGTTTTTTCAAGATTATTCTTTGTTACTATAACAGGAGCACCTTTTACTTTATTCTGAGTATAAACACCTGATGTATTACACATTACATCAGATACAATGAGTGCTATATCATTTTTCCTGGTGGGATTTTCTTTTATTCCGCAGTACAGTCCGCTTGCTTTAAACCCCTGTGCCGCACATACACCACCATCAATATATTTGAAATCCATCATAATTTACCTTCTTATCTATATGTTAAGACCTGTAGCCTCATCAATTCCCATCATTATATTAAGACACTGAACAGCTGCACCTGATGCGCCTTTTCCAAGGTTATCAAGACGTGAACAGAGAAGAACCTGCTCATCGTTTCCGCATACAAAAATCTGCATAGTATCTATATTACTGAGGGTATTTGACGCAAGAAATCCGTTTTCGAGAACGCCTTCTCCGCCAAGTGGCATTACAGAAATCATTTTCTGCCCTTCGTAATGTTTAAGGAACATTTCATAAATGTCATTTATACCGCATTTCTTTTCAAGAAGTCTTGTCTGAACCGGTACTGAAACAACCATTCCGCTGTAATAGTCACATACGATAGGATTAAACATCGGTTTTACTGAAAGTCCTGATATTTTCTGCATCTCAGGAAGGTGTTTGTGTGCCTGAGTGAGTGCATACTGTCTTGGACTGTTAAATTCGTAAGGTTTCTCATCACCTTCGTAAACAGCTATTGCTTTCTTTCCTGCACCGCTGTAACCTGATGTTGCATAAGCAAATACAGGGAAATCCTTCTGCATTATGCCCGATGATACGAGAGGTGCTACAAGTGAAAGAAATCCACTTGCATAACAACCGGGAACTGCAAGTCTTTTTGTAGTTTTTATTTTTTCTCTCTGAGCTTCTGAAAGTTCCGGAAATCCGTAAACCCATGCATCATTTGTTCGGTGTGCTGTAGAAGCGTCAAGAATTTTTACATTTTCATTTTCAACAAGCGATACGGCCTCGATAGACGCAGCATCCGGCAAGCAAAGAAATGTATAGTCAGATTCATTTATAAGTCTTTTTCTTTCAGCAAGGTCTTTTCTCTTGTCTTCGTCAATTTTTATGAGTTCAATATCATTTCTGCCTGAGAAACGTTCTATTATTCTGAGTCCTGTAGTTCCTTCCTGACCGTCTATATATACTTTTACTGCCAATCTTAATCTCACCTTTCATCGCTTTTCATATTTTTTACCACACTTACCACAAGTGTAGCCACGAACATTATTATAAGCCATGCTCTGTTTACAGTCACTGAATTTTCAAAATCCAGAAGAAGAATAACTGCAAAACCAAGAAGCCATATACCTACTCCTGCAAGGCTTATAAGAAATATCGATCTTATATTTTTCTTAGTCATCTGCCTCAACCTTTTTAAGCTGTTCAAGAGTTTTTTCTATCTGCACTTTTACTGCTGACGGTGACGGACCACCTTCAGAATTTCTCTGATTTACACAAGTTTCAAGATTTATTGCTGTGTAGACATCTTCATCAAAGATATCTGTATACTGCTTGTATTCATCAAGAGGAAGTGTTTCAAGCGTAAGTGAACGGCTTATACAAAGTGCAACAAGTTGTCCTGTTATCTTGTATGCATCTCTGAAAGGCATTCCCTTTTTCACAAGGTAATCTGCACAGTCTGTAGCATTTATAAATCCTCTGGCAGCAGCCTGACGCATATTTTCCTTATTAAGTCTCATTGTTCTTATCATCGGAATAAATGTTTTGAGACAAAGTTTTACGTTGTCTATCGCATCAAATATTGCTTCCTTGTCTTCCTGCATATCCTTGTTGTATGCGAGCGGAAGACCTTTAAGCATAGAGAGAAGTGTCACCAGATCACCTGTAACACGACCCGTCTTGCCTCTTATAAGTTCTGTAATATCAGGATTCTTCTTCTGAGGCATGATCGAAGAACCTGTTGCATAAGCATCATCAAGTTCAATAAACTTGAATTCCCATGAACACCACATTATTATTTCTTCTGAAAATCTTGAAAGATGTGTCATAAGAAGTGACAATGCACAAGCAAGTTCAACACAAAAATCTCTGTCTGAAACACCGTCAAGACTGTTTACAACAGGTCCTTCAAATCCAAGAAGCTGTGATGTAAGCTGTCTGTCTATCGGATAAGTTGTACCTGCGAGCGCACAACTTCCGAGAGGGTTGAAGTTCATTCTGTCAGATGTATCAGAAAGTCTTGCCAGATCTCTTAAAAGCATCTGTGCATAAGCCATCATATGATGTGCAAATGTTATAGGCTGTGCTCTCTGAAGATGAGTATAGCCGGGCATTACTGTATCAAGATTTTCTGAAGCTATATCGCAGAGAGTCTTTATAAGTTCTACAACAAACTTTTTGATCTCTACGATCTCTTCTCTGAGATAAAGTCTTATATCCAGTGCTACCTGGTCATTTCTTGATCTTGATGTATGAAGTCTTTTTCCTACATCACCGTAACGCTTTGTAAGTTCAGCTTCTACAAACATATGTATATCTTCGGCAGTCATATCAAGTTCTAACTTGCCTTCTTCGATATCGCAAAGTATTTCCTTTAAACCTGCCTGTATCTGCTTGCTGTCTTCAACGGAAATAATACCGCATCTGCCAAGCATTTCAGCATGAGCAATACTCCCCTGTATATCCTGTCTGTACATTCTTCCGTCAAATGATATAGATGAGTTGAACGCATTTACAGTTTCGTCAACTTCCTTGGAAAATCTTCCTGCCCACATCTTTGCCATCTGTATTTTTACACACCT
>SVNW01000080.1 GCA_015066745.1 Ruminococcus sp.
GAAGCATGTATAGCTGAAGTATTAGTCGAAAAAGACGATAAGGGTAAAGAAAAAATCCTTGAGATGACCATTGAGGAACTTGACTTATCGGTACGTTCGTTTAATTGTTTAAAACGTGCGGGTATAAATACCGTTGACGATCTTATCAACAAGTCTGAAGAAGAAATGATGAAAGTTCGTAACCTCGGTAAAAAATCTTTTGATGAAGTTAAGGAAAAATTACAGTCACTTGGATTTGACCTTTCTTCTGAAGAAGAATAAGGAAGATTATTTATTTGCCGAATATGTCGGCGTTCAATTATAACAAAGGAGTGAATTTCAATGCCAGGTACAAGAAAGCTGGGTAGATCAACAGACCATAGAAGAGCAATGCTCAGAGCAATGGTTACTTATCTGCTTGAAAACGGACAGATCGAAACTACTGTAACAAGAGCAAAGGAAGTTCGTGCAGTTGCAGAAAAGATGATAACTCTTGGTAAGAACAATGACCTACACTCCAAGCGTCAGGTATTATCATATGTTACTAAGGAAAGCGTAGTTAAGAAACTTTTTGATGACATCGCACCTAACTATGCTGAAAGAAACGGCGGTTACACACAGATCATTAAGATCGGTCCTCGTCGTGGTGACGCTGCAGAGATGGCTATAATCAAGCTTGTGTAAGTTATTGATTTAAAACATACAAACCGGAGCGAAGAGGATATTTTCGTTCCGGTTTTTTTATAAAATAAAAAAGTAAAATTTCGTCTTAATAACACAGATATGTAACAATCGGAAAATATAATATATCTGGAAGTTATTATTCCGTATCTGTATATTATCAGGAGGATAAATGAATATGGATATTTTTTCTGTATTTACATTACTGGGCGGACTTGCTTTTTTCCTTTTCGGAATGACTATTATGTCAAACGGACTTGAGAAAATTGCCGGAGGAAAATTAGAAACAACGCTGAAGAAAATGACTTCAAATCCCTTTAAAAGTCTTGCGCTGGGAGCCGGTATAACTATTGCCATTCAGTCATCATCAGCATTGACAGTTATGCTTGTCGGACTTGTAAACTCAGGTATCATGGAACTAGGTCAGACGATAGGTGTTCTGATGGGTTCAAATATAGGTACTACACTTACTGCATGGATACTTAGTCTTACAGGACTTGAAAGTGATAATGTATTTATTAATATGCTAAAGCCCAAAAACTTTTCTCCTTTGATTGCATTTATAGGTATCATGATGTCGATGCTCTCAAAGAAAGAGAAGAAAAAAGATATCGGAAATATTCTTGTAGGTTTTGCTGTACTTATGTTTGGTATGGAACTTATGGGAAATGCAGTATCACCGCTTAAAGATGAACCAAAGTTTCAGGAGATGCTTACTGCCTTCAACAACCCTATAGTCGGTGTACTTGTTGGTGCATTGTTTACCGCTGCTATTCAGAGTTCGGCTGCATCTGTAGGTATTCTTCAGACACTTGCCGGTGAAACAGGAAAAATCTCATATGGAATGGCACTTCCGATAATAATGGGACAGAATATAGGTACATGTATAACAGCTATAATATCAAGTATAGGTGTAAATAAAAATGCAAAACGAGTAGCAGTTGTACACATCTATTTTAATCTTATCGGTACTGTTGTATGTCTGTCGGCTTATTGTATAGCAGACGCTATTTTTAATTTTGCTTTTGCAGATAAAGCAATAAATGAAGTCGGTGTTGCACTTCTTCACACAGTATTTAACGTTGTAACTACAGCAATGTTACTTCCTTTTTCAAAGAAACTCGAAAAACTTGCAAGATTTACAATTAAAGATAATGAAAAAGAGGAAGAAAAATATACATTCCTTGATGACCGTCTTTTACAGGCTCCTGCTTTTGCAATTGCAGAATGTAAAAGTCAGACCGAAAAAATGGCTGTAATTTCAAGAGATGCGCTTATGCTTGCAATTGAAAATCTGACAAATTATGATGAAGAAATCGCTTCAAAGATACAGGAAAAAGAAGATATTGCCGATGATTATGAAGATAAACTTGGTACGTATCTTGTGAAAATTTCCGGACGTGAACTTAGTCAGGAAGATGCAAATTCTGTTTCAAGACTTTTACATTGTATAGGTGATTTTGAAAGAATTTCCGACCATGCAGTAAATCTTGTTCAGGTAACAAAGGAAATGCATGATAAAAAAATCATGTTTTCAGATGCTGCAAAAGCAGAACTTGATATAATGCTTAATGCGATACGTGAGATAATGGATATATCAACACAGGCTTTTGAAGAAAATGATGAAGTTCTTGCAAGAAAAGTTGAACCTCTTGAAGAAATCATAGATGTACTTCGTATGGAGCTTAAAAACCGTCATATCCTCAGATTAAAAGAGGACAAATGTACAATAGAACTCGGATTTATTTTTTCAGATCTCCTTTCA
This sequence comes from Ruminococcus sp., assembly GCA_015066745.1. GTDB lineage: Bacteria > Bacillota > Clostridia > Oscillospirales > Ruminococcaceae > HUN007. The sequence continues at coordinate 2,426 of SVNW01000080.1, forward strand.
AATCTTGAAAGAGTTTCCGACCACTGTTCAAATATTGCAGTTTGTCTTATTGAACTTAAAGAAGAAAAATTTGAAACTCATGAATATATCACAAATCTCAAACAGAATGATGCGGAATTTAAAAAGATGTGCGACTATTATGTAAACAAATATAAATTACCTGCACTATCTAAAATATAACAGTTAAACAGCGAGCCTGAAAAAAGCTTGCTGTTTTTTTATTGATATGAGTATGCGATATATCTAATTTAATACAAAAATAGAAAATTAATTAAATAAAAAGAATTTATTACGTGTTGACAAGTCTTTATAGTGTGTGATATAATAAAGTCATGATAAATGTAAACGTTTTCTGAAAACATAGGATTGTAAAGTGTTTTGTTATCAGAAAGGATTGATAAAAATGATAGGAATTTCAAAAAGTTTTAAATCGGTTGCAGTTGCAGCAGCCGTACTTCTCTCAACTTGTGCTTATGGAATCTCTGATGTAGATGATGATATTGATTATGCATATGCAGCAGGGCAACATGAACAGCAGGAGTACAAAATCGATAATGTGGAAATCGGCGGTGGCGGTGGATATGTATGTGGTATCGTTTACAATCCTACCGAAGAAGGACTTGTTTATGCACGTACCGATATGGGCGGTGCATATATCAGGGATAAGGAAACAGAGGAATGGATACCTATTACCGACTGGGTTTCTCATGATGAATGGAATTTACTCGGTATAGAAAGTATAGCTACTGACCCTGTTGAAACCAACAGAGTATATCTTGCAGCAGGTACCTATACAAACAGCTGGACAAATATGAACGGATATATTCTGCGTTCAGAAGACTACGGCAAGACATGGGAAAGAACAGAAATGCCGTTTAAGATGGGCGGAAATATGCCGGGCAGATCAATCGGTGAAAGATTGATGATAGACCCTAACTGCAACAATATCCTTTATTTTTGTGCAAGAAGCGGAAACGGACTCTGGAAGAGTACAGACTACGGTGAAACATGGGCAAAGGTAGAAAGCTTTACTAATGTCGGTAACTATGTTGAAGATCCACAGTATGAATATTCGGCTGACAATATCGGACTTTGCTTTGTAACGTTTGACTCAGCAAAATCAAAACCGGGTGAACCGACAAAAGATATTTATGTAGGTGTTGCCGATAAGGAAAATCCGCTCTATGTAAGTCACGATGCAGGCGAAACTTGGGAGCCTGTTTCGGGACAACCAACAGAAAAAACATTTACACAGCATAATAAAGACGCTCTTACTATAGGAATACCACATCATGCAGTTATCAGTGATGACGGAATGCTCTATGTTACATACGGTGACAGATGCGGTCCTTATCAGTGTGATGATGGTGCTGTTTATAAATACAATACAAACACAAATGAATGGAAGGACATAACTCCTCCTACAGGTGTTGACTGGGACGGAACAGAAAAACATGAAAACTGGTACGGCTATGCAGGTCTTACTATGGATATGCAGAATCAGGATACACTTCTTGTAACTTCGCTCCAGTCATGGTGGCCTGACAACTACATTTTCCGTACTACAGACGGCGGTGAAACATGGGACGCTATATGGAGATACGGTGACACATGGCCGTCAAGAGTTCTTAACTATACAATGGACATTTCAAAAGCACCATGGCTTTCCTGGGGGAAAAAACTCAATGCAGACAAGGGCGGACTTATTACAGGAAATGAAATAATGGATATGCCTGAACCAAAGCTTGGCTGGATGATGGGTGATATTGAAATAAATCCTTTTAATTCCGATGAAATGATGTACGGTACAGGCGCAACGATTTACGGTACCAAAAATCTTACAGACTGGGATAAAGGAGAACTTGTAAATATTGAAGTAATGGCATCAGGTGTTGAACAGACTGCAGTTTTAGACCTTATCTGCCCACCGCTTGAAGGTGTCGAACTTGTAAGTGCTTTAGGTGACATATGCGGATTTGTTCACGAAGATGTTACCAAAGGTCCTGAATGTATGATGATAGATCCTAAGTTTGTAAGTACAACAGGAATTGACTATGCTGAGCTTGAGCCTGAGATAATGGTTCGTGTCGGAAATGCCGACAAGGAACAGTATGAAATGATAAAGAAGAGTGTAGCTATTTCAAAAGACGGCGGAAAGACATGGAGCGAAGTACAGCCAAACGTAAGTTACACATTCCCGGCAGAAAATGATAATCCTGATGATATAGCTCAGGGCGGTTCAGTTGCTGTTTCGGCAGACGGTTCCACATTTGTATGGTCAACTGATACAAGTCAGGGAGTACTTTGCTACAGTCAGGGTGCATGGAATAAAGTTGACCTTCCGAGATATACAAAAATCTGTTCTGACAGAGTAAATCCAAAAGTTTTCTACGCATATGCAGAAAATACTCTTTACAGAAGCGAAGACGGAGGACTTACTTTTGAACCTGTACAGACAGACCTTGAAGAAAGTTCATCAGAGATAAAAGCTGTTCCCGGAAAAGAAGGCCATGTATGGATACCCGGTACAAATACAGGACTTCAGTATACTACAGACGGCGGAAAAACTCTTAAAAAGATCGATAATGTCAAGAGAAGTGATGTCGTAGGTTTTGGTAAAGCCAAAGACGGTGAAGACTATCTTGCTATATATATGAGCGGTGAAACCAATGGAAAATATGGTATTTACCGTTCGGACGACATGGCTGAAAGCTGGGTAAGAGTAAACGATGATGCTCATCAGTATGGCTCGTCAAATTACGTTATTACAGGTGATCTCAGAAAATACGGTCGTGTATTCTGGGCAACAAACGGCAGAGGTATCATATATGCCGATCTTGCCGATACTGTCGGAGATACAGATGATGACAAATCCGATGCTACTGTCACAACAACTGTTAAAAATGACAAAGAGGAAAAATACGGTGACATAAACAGCGACGGAAAAATCGATATTACCGACTTAACATGGCTTAGCCTCCACCTTATAGGTGATAAGAAATTTGATGATACACAGCTGAAATATGCTGATGTTATGTACGATGGTAAAGTAGATCTTGCTGACCTGGCACATTTCAAACAGTACATTTCAAAGGACGAAGTAATATTAGGTCCTGACAAATAAGCTTTTTTCACTAAATCCTTTAAATATAATTGCTAATGGCAAAAGACCACACGTAAAAAATTCGTGTGGTCTTTTGCTATTTTTTGATGTAAAAAATCTTCTTATCCAAAACAAGAAATAACCTTGCTAATTACGTATATTTCGTGTATAATTAGTAATAGTGAAAATTTAAAGATAAACGGAGGCTTTTTATATATGAAAAATATTGGTTTTCTTGGCGCAGGTAATATGGGTTATGCTATTATGAAAGGTATTTCTCAGAGTGAGCTTAAAGATGTAAAACTTTTTGCATATGATCTGAGCGAAGAATCACTTAAAAGAGCAGAATCAGTAGGTGCTACGGTTTGTAGCAGTGAAAATGAACTGGTTGAGAAAAGTGATTTTGTTTTTCTGGCAGTAAAACCACAGGTGCTTTCTCCTGTACTCGAAAAAATAAAGTCATCGCTTACTCCGGATAAGGTTGTTATTTCAATAGCAGCAGGAATAACAGGTGAATATCTGAAAAAGAGAACAAATGAAAATCTCAAGGCGATTCTTGTTATGCCAAACACACCTCTTCTTCTTGGTGAGGGTGCAACTGCACTTTCAAAGGTTTCGCCTACTACAGATGACGAATTTTCTCTTGTATGTGATATTTTTAATGCTTGCGGAAAGACTGCCGTTCTCAGTGAAGACAAGATGAAAGAAATAATAGCTGTAAACGGAAGCAGTCCTGCTTTTATATATCTTTTTGCAAAAGGATTTATTGACTATGCTCAGTCAGAGGGAATAGATCCGCTTGTTGCAAAGGAGCTTTTTGCACAGACGCTTATAGGTTCTGCAAAGATGATAACCGATTCGGGAAATACCATAGAGGAACTTATAAAAATGGTTTCTTCACCGGGGGGAACAACTCTTGCAGGACTTGACAGACTTTATGAAGGTGATCTGACAGGTGTTGTAAAAAATGCCTGTGAAAGTTGTACAAAGAGAGCATATGAACTTTCTGAATAAATAAAAGAATAAATTTATTTTCAGCATCATACTTATTTATTAAAAGGATAGTAGCTGTTAAAGTAAGTCTCCCCTTAAAATGAGAGATTGCTTTCTAACAGTTACAAAGGATAATAAAACAAGTAAGGATGATGAAAATGTATAACAGAGAGAGAAACTATCCGGAAGATAATCTCGGAAGAACGAAGATCACATCGCTGTTGTTTGCAGTGATTATAGCAGGTGTTCTTTTCGGAACTATGGTTTATTGCGGAAGGGATAACAAGGATATTTTTCTGAATGAGGCACTTTGCAACGGATTTATAAAGCAGACACATTCACGTTCGATTATCGATGTATTTTACAGGGCTATATCATGGACATCACTTCTGGTGATACTTCAGTGCTTTTTAGGATTCTGTGCAATATCCCAGCCGGCTGAAATATTTATTCTTTTTTATCGTGGAATGACGCTCGGAATATCAATAGCATATACTTATGGAATTTACGGAACAAAGGGTTTTGTGGTTTCGCTGTTTATGATACTTCCTCATGCACTTATCACCTCGGTGGTACTTGTGTATTCGGCTCGGGAAGCGTTGCGTTTTTCAAATATATACGTATGTTATCTTTCAAATAATATTTCGGAGAGAACTGAAGAACCGGAAATAAAACTTTACTTTGTCAGATTTGCGGTACTTATGATATTTACTTTTTTATCTGCGGTTGTTGATTGTGTCGTTACTTATCTTCTTACGGGTATACTTCTCATGTGAATATAAAAAAACAGGAGAGTGTAAAAAATGGCTGGATTTTTTGGAATAGGGAATTACGGGGATTCAGGTGCAGGAATTTCAAAAAACGGACCTAAAAAGAACAGATTTGCATTGTTTTTTGAAATTTTAGGGGTAAGAATATGGAAATTGTTTTCACTCAATTTTATATATGTGCTTTGTTGTATTCCGATAATTACAATAGGTCCGGCAACAGCAGGAATTACAAAGGTGCTAAAGAATTATTCGATAGACAAAAACGCTTATGTCTGGTCTGATTTTAAAGATACATTCAAAAAGAATTTTTTAAGAGCGTTACCTATTGGAATCATTGATATAATAGCATATGCAGGGGTGTTTATAGGTTCAAAAATGTATCCTGATCTGGCGGAGGCTCTCAATAATAACTTGTTCTATTTGCTTTTTGTTGTAACTCTCAGCGTGGGTGTAATGTTTACTATAATGAATTTTTATATGTATCTGATGCTTGTGTCAACAGATCTCTCTATGAAAAACGTAGTTAAAAATTCTCTCGCACTTACATTTCTTGCACCAAAGCAGAATATACTTACACTGTTTATCATGGTAGCACTGGTATTTCTTTTTATTTTTCTTATAAGTATAAATCTTCAGTTTTTATTTTTACTTCCGTTTATGCCGGCAACTCTTATAGGATTTATAGTATGCTATAACTGTTATCCGGTAATTCAGAAATACGTAATAAATCCTTATTACGAAAGCAGAGGCGAAGTAAATCCAGAACTTCCTAAAGAAACTTATGAAGAAGAAACTGTTTTTGAAGATATGGGCGGAAGAGAAGCTCCTATCAAAGCAGATAAGAAAAAGGGTAAAAATAAAGGAAAAGTTATTTCATAAAAATAAGCGAGGATATTCTACACGTCATAAAGACGGAGGATATCCTCGTTTTTTATTTGTATTTTATTCAATATTATCGGCAAGATATCAACGATATATTTATAAAAAAATAAAATTTCTTGCCGATGGTGGAATAAATATCCTTAGATTGTTTCTATGAAATTTTTTCAAAACATCTTTACAAATCAAGTTAGATATGCTATAATTATAAACGTACCGTGTACTTGGAGCATGGACATTGCCCGACAGGGAGTTTTACCAGCCTTGTTCTATGTTATCGGTTTATAATTTTTAAAGAGGTGAAAACAATGTTATTGAAAGAAGAAAAAACAGCTGTTATTGAGGCTAACAAGACTCATGAAAAGGACACAGGTTCTCCTGAAGTTCAGATAGCTATTCTTACAAAGAGAATCAACGATCTTACTGAACACCTTAAAGTTCATAAGAAAGACCATCACTCAAGAAGAGGTCTTCTCAAGATGGTTGGTCACAGACGTAATCTCCTTAACTACCTTATGAAGAAGGACGTTAACAGATATCGTGCTGTAGTAAGCAAGCTTGGTTTACGTAAGTAATCATAAAAAGGCAGTTTGGAGTTATCCTTTCTGCCTTTTAAGCATTTAATCACAAGAAAAAAGGGCAGTAGTAATTTAGCATTAAACACAGTGCTTGAAAAATATAGTGAACGAAAAAATATTTTTTCGTTCACTATTAGCCGATATGCACGGAGTGACCGCAGGGAACGGATGTGCAAGGCAATAGTAATAAATTAATTATAGTGAAAGTCAAATTTATTTTGACTTTTACTATAATTTTGAGCTTTGTGTTTATTGCTGAATTTACTGCCTGAAATAAAAATAACGGAGGCGTAAAAGATATGTTTGAAAATTACAGAAAATTTGAAACGACATTTGCAGGCAGACCGCTCGTAGTAGAAACAGGTAAGACATGCGGACTGTCAAACGGTTCATGCTGGGTAAAATACGGTGAAACAGTTGTTATGGCAAACGTAACAGCAAGTGCTAAGCCAAGAGAAGGCGTAGACTTTTTCCCACTTTCAGTTGACTATGAAGAACGTCTGTACGCAGTAGGAAAGATTCCGGGTTCATTTACAAAGAGAGAGGGCAAGCCTACAGAAAAGGCTATACTCACATCAAGAGTTGTTGACCGTCCTATCAGACCTTTGTTCCCGAAGGATATGAGAAATGATGTATCTGTTGTAATGACAGTTCTTGCTGTTGATCCTGACAATTCACCTGAAATAACAGGTATGATCGCTACATCAATTGCTATTTCTATTTCTGATATTCCATGGAACGGTCCTGTTGCAGGTATCAGCGTAGGTCTTGTTGACGGCGAACTCGTACTCAACCCTACACTTGAACAGAGAGCAAACAATGACCTCAATCTTACAGTAGCAGGTTCTATGGAAAAAATCGTAATGATCGAAGCAGGTTCAAATGAAGTTCCTGATGACAAGATGCTCGAAGCTATTGAATACGGTCATGCAGAAATAAAGAAAATGGTTGCATTTATCAGTGATATCCAGAGCCAGATAGGTAAGAAAAAGTTTGAATTTGAATCACAGGAAGTTGACCATGACATGTTTGAAGCAATATGCGAACTTGCTGAAGAACGTGTAAAATTTGCTCTTGATACAGATGATAAGAATATAAGAGAAGAAAGACTCCAGCCTATCAAAGATGAAATACATGAAAAATTTGACGAAGTTTATCCGGAACAGATAGCTATGATAGACGAATGTATCTACAAACTTCAGAAGAAGATCGTAAGAAACTGGCTTTATGAAGGTAAGCGTGTAGATGGCAGAGGAATAGACGAGATCAGACCTCTTGCAGCAGAAGTAGGACTTCTCCCAAGAGTACACGGTTCAGGTCTTTTCACAAGAGGACAGACACAGGTTCTCACTATTGCTACACTCGGACCTGTAAGCGATTCACAGAAAATCGATGGTCTTGATGAAGAAGAAACAAAGAGATATATGCACCACTACAACTTCCCGTCTTATTCTGTAGGTGAAACAAAGCCAAGCAGAGGACCGGGAAGACGTGAAATAGGTCACGGTGCACTTGCAGAAAGAGCACTTGAACCTGTTATTCCATCAGTTGAAGAATTCCCTTATGCTTTAAGACTTGTTTCAGAAGTTCTTTCTTCAAACGGTTCAACATCACAGGGTTCTATTTGTGGTTCAACACTTGCACTTATGGACGCAGGTGTTCCGATCAAAGCACCGGTTGCAGGTATCTCATGCGGTCTTATCACAAAGCCTGATTCTGATGACTTCATGACAATGGTTGATATTCAGGGTCTTGAAGACTTCTTCGGCGATATGGACTTCAAGGTAGGCGGTACTCATAACGGTATCACAGCTATTCAGGTAGATATCAAGGTTGACGGTCTTACAATGCCGATAATCAGAGAAGCTTTTGAAAAGACAAGAAAAGCTCGTATGTATATACTTGATGAAATCATGCTCAAGGCTATTCCTGAACCAAGACCTGAAGTAAATGAATACGCACCTAAGATGCTCCAGACAAAGATTCCTGTAGACAAGATCCGTGAAGTAATCGGTCAGGGTGGTAAGGTTATTCAGAAGATTTCAGCAGAATGCGAAGTTAAGATCGATATTTCTGAAGACGGTTCAGTATTTATCTCAGGTATAGACCGTGAAAAGACAAATAAGGCACTTCAGGTGATCAATACTATCGTAAACGATCCTGAAGTAGGTGCTATTTACAAGGGTAAAGTAGTACGTATCATGCAGTTTGGTGCATTTGTAGAAATAGCTCCCGGCAAGGACGGTCTTGTTCACATTTCAAAACTTGACAAGGCAAGAGTTGAAAAGGTTGAAGACGTTGTTTCAATAGGTGATGAAATAATCGTAAAGGTTATGGAAATAGACAATCAGGGAAGAATCAATCTTTCAAGAAAAGATGCTCTTGCTGATCTTGAAGCTAAGAAATAATAAGCAAATAATAAATATATGATACAAAAACTATACTAAGACCTTTTTATAGGGTTTTGGTATAGTTTTTTTATTGAACAAATATTGAAAATGTGGTATACTAAGAGAAATGAAGTAAAATCTGAAAGGAGGCAAAATATATGTTCAAACCTATTGCAATAGGTTCTCAGAGTTTTAGCAGTATAATAGAAGAAGACTGTTTTTTTGTAGACAAGACAATGTTTATAAAAGACTGGTGGGAAAGCAAAGATTCTGTAACACTCATAACCCGTCCAAGAAGATTCGGAAAGACACTGAATATGGACATGATAAACTGCTTTTTCAATATGGAATACGAAAACAGAGGAGACCTTTTTGAAGGCTTAAAGATCTGGGAGCATGAAGAATATAAAAAATTGCAGGGAACCCAGCCTGTTTTATTTCTGAGTTTTGCAGGAATAAAGGAAAAAACATATGAAAGAGCAGTTTTGTCTTTAGGAAAAAAAATAAAAGAAATATATGTTCATATGAAGCATATTATAAACACAGACAAATTTGATCTGATAGAAAAAGATGATTATCAGATGTTGATGAGAGATGTCAAGGAAACAGATATATCTGATTCTCTGAATATGCTTTGCCGTTATATGAATATTTATTATGAAAAAAAAGTGATGATTCTTCTTGATGAGTACGATACACCATTGCAGGAAGCATATGTAAACGGCTACTGGGATGAAATGTCCGGGCTTATAAGATCTCTTTTTAACAACACATTCAAAACAAATAAATATATGAGCCGTTCAATACTTACAGGAATAACAAGAGTAAGTAAAGAATCAATGTTTTCTGATTTGAATAATCTTGAACTTTGTGCTATGTCTTCTGCGAAATATTGCCAGTACTTCGGATTTACCCGGAAAGAAGTCACCGATTCAATGAAGAGTTTCGGATACACAAATAAAGAAGAAGTAAAGTACTGGTATGATGGGTTTACAATAGGAACTGAACATGATATGTATAATCCGTGGTCGATAATAAATTTTCTTGATAAAGGTGTGCTTGCACCATACTGGTCAAATTCCAGTTCAAACAGTCTTGTTGGAAAATTGCTAAGAGAAGGAGACAGAGGTCAGAAGCAGGATTTTGAAAAACTGCTTAAAGGGCAGACTATAAGCAAAGAAATAGATGAAGATATAGTATTTGATCAGCTTGACAGAAACAGTAATGCGATATGGAGTCTTTTGTCAGCGAGCGGATATCTGAAAATAAATTCAATAAAAGACGGAGTATATGAACTTCAGATAGTAAACTATGAAGTGCTTAATATGTTCAGAAAGCTTATAAAGGATTGGTTTTCTGAAAACCTTGATGATTACAGCAGTTTTATAAAGGCTTTGATCAAGGGAAATGTGCGTGAAATGAACAAGACAATGAACGAACTGACATTATCTATGTTCAGCTCGTTTGATGTTGGAAACAGACCGTCAGAGCGACTCAGACCCGAAAGATTTTACCACGGATTTGTACTCGGACTTCTGGTAGAACTTCGTAATAGGTATATTGTAACTTCAAACAGGGAAAGCGGATACGGAAGATATGATGTTATCTTAGAACCTGAAGATCCTCATGAAAATGACGGAATAATACTCGAATTTAAAGTACACGACAAGGATGACGGAGAAAATACTCTTGAAGATACAGTAAAGTCAGCACTTGCACAGATAGAAGAAATGAAGTATGAACAGACGCTTATTGACCATGGAGTACCAAAAGAAAAGATAAGAAAATATGGATTTGCTTTTGAGGGTAAGAAAGTGCTTATTGGAAATTCTTAAAATTTTATAACAGAAAAATTCGGAGAAGAATTTAAAATTCCTCTCCGAATTTTTTAGGGTTAAAAATTATTCTGTCTGATAAACTACAGGGGGTTATTATATATCATTGTGTGCTCCTTTGAATTATTTTTTTTGAAATTTCTATATTTTCAAGGTCTGCTGTATCAAAACTGCCTTTTGGTGCTGTACTGATAAGTAACCAGTCAGCCATATCGCATGTGCCGATCTCAGGAAGCCATGTTGTTATTTCCATATACACTTTTCCTTTATCAAGACGGTTTCCATTGTCGTCAGTGTAATTTATAACAAATGAAGTTATATAGTCAGTAATACTTCCGGAGCCGTTATGTACAGTGTACAGAAATACCATTTTTTCCTGCTCTTCAAAAGTTTCTTTAGTTATCGGGTTTCTTATCTGGGCAAATACTTCGGGTTGAGCCTGAACATATTCCTGATATTCTTCCCATGTTTCTACAGCTACAGGAGCAGGCAGACTATAGTTATTGGTAAGTCTTATACGTTCTGAATTTACTGATGAATCAGGTACTATAATAAGTTCATCTTTGCAGGATTCTATAAGTTCAACAGAAAGAACACCTCCGCCTAATTGTCCGGGGTATGTTGTAGCTATAAGAGAACTTGTTGAAACCAACTTTATTTTATCTCCCGGTTTGAGTTCTTCGGGTGATGTGTTTATGAATTTTGTGGCATTAGGAGTTATTCCGCATGTGATGAGTCCATGATCTGAATCAAGGAAAATCGAGGTTTTTCCTGCACCTATTACTGTACCTGTTAATGTCATAGTGTCAGAGTAATCCCATGTGCTCTGATTTCCAATATCAACTTTTGAAAAATCAACTTCTTTGAATTGCGATTTTGGTACGATAGCTGAAAGCACCCAGTTTGTAACTTCAGCAGTCAATTCGCCTTTGGGCATTACAGTGAGTGTATTTGCAATTATCAGACCTTTTTCACGCGGATAATTTATTCCTGTAGTATTTCTTGGAAGATAGCGTTTTATCTGGAATGATGTTATATAGTCTTCAATATTACTGTAGTCATTACATACAGTTTGCAGGAAAACAACATTATTTTCAAAAGTACTTTCGTTTACAGTTTCACTGAGAGTATCAAGCTGACCGTCTGCAAGTTTTACATATTCATTGTATTTCTCCCATGAATCTATAATAACCATGTTATCAAGTTTAAAATTTTCATCTGCTCTGTAGCGTATAAAATCCTCAACCGTTACATGATCGTTTGAATTGAAAGGTTGATTTTCTTCTGTAATGAGTTCAACTGTATACAGATGTTTTTCTGCATTATTAGCAGAAGAGTACAGACTACGTGAACATGTTACGATAAGTCCGTCACCAACTTTTATTTCGGGAGCGGATATACCTATAAATTTTGCGTATTTATCATTCAGATCAATTTCAAAAGTAAAACCGGTATGTATCTTTATGGTAGCAATACCATCAGTTATTGAGATTACGTCACCATAGAGAAATGAGGTATTGGCTCTTGGAGAACCTTTTTCAGTGTAAAAACTTATGTCCTGCACATTGTTTGCAGTTTTTATGAATTTATTGGCTGTTACTGATTCGCAGGAAAATAATATTTTGTCATCTACCTTATATTTTGCGATTTCGTTTGCATCAGAGAGTGTAAATCTCATATAACCTATTTCAGAGGAACAGGTAACTATATCATTTTCAATGCCGAGTATTACAGCACCGAGTCTGATAAGTTTCTTTTCCTGCACTGGAGCGGTTCTTCCTAATACAATATTTTCTTCTTTTGAAATATACTGTTTGAAATGTGCAAGGTCTGCGAGGTTTACTTCATTGTCACCTGTTACATCAGCATATGTAATAACTGCATCATCAAGTTCCATATCACCGAGAAGATGAAGTGACAGACAGGTCATATCTGTAAGGTCAACAGCACCGTCACTGTTAAGGTCGCCGTATTTAGCTGTGTCATCGGCAGATGATACTGAGAAAGGTGTGCAGAGTAATGAAAGACAAAAAACGCTTGCGATTATTTTCTTTAAATTTTTCATAAAAATTCCTCCTTGAAATTTTAGTTTTGTTGTGATTTGGTTGATGTATAGAGTAGTATGTTAGTGAGTGTATCATTTCAAATCCTAAACGGATTTAAATGTTCTTTGTAAGTATAACAATCGAGAGCCTTGAAATGTTTGATTTTTTTTGAAAAAATTTTTAGTTTGTATGAATGCACAAAATAACACAGTGATATTGTAGTAATTGACAATATAAAATTATAGTTGTATAATAAAATTATCAGTTTTTTAGTTTCACAGTAAAGGAGATGAAATATTTGAGATATCCGATAAGTATACAGACGTTTGAAAAAATAATAGAAGGAAAATATGCATATGTAGACAAGACAGACCTTGTTTATGATCTTGCACAGGAAAATGTCTGCTT
>SVNW01000004.1 GCA_015066745.1 Ruminococcus sp.
AATGTCCATTCCTTATTTTCAGGGTTTCCGAAAATAAATTTAAATAATCTGTCCTTATACTCACGGTTTGTGCCTGTTATTGTTTCTCTTTCATATGTCATTGTGTTGTTCTCCTGTCATTTATTATATATTCAAATTTCAAAATAATCGAAAATCAAGAATAAATTTCTCCGCACTTTGCTTCAAATTCCGCAACCGTCATATCTGCCTCTTCTGCTGCCTGTGACAACGTAAGTATTCCTTTGGTTACAAGCTTTATAAGCGTTTTCAATGTGCCTTCTTCTCTGCCTTCCGCTCTACCTTCTGCTCTACCTTCTTCTCTACCTTCCGCTCTACCTTCTTCTCTTCCTTCTTCCCTTGTCTCGTTAAGCGTTCTTTCTTCATCATATTCGGTAATACACATACGCTTCACCTCCGCTTTGTTTATCATTAAAAACTGTTTTATCATAGAATTATCCGGCAAATCCTCAACTGCTTTATCTATCGCTTCTTCCAGATTGTCCGAATCTTTTTGATACATACGAACCCTGTCTATAAAAAATGCATATTCCTCCAGTGGTTTGCATGCTTCCATCAATTCTTTATTATGTCCGTAATTTACATTTATCATCGTCACTATGACTTCTATGTCTGACTCAGAATCAAAAGAATCACTTAGTTTTAAAATCGTTTTGTCGTCTTTTTCGCTTGTTCCGTTATAAAAACAAATACATTTTGGTGTCGGGGCTTTTTGTTGCTTTGAGCTGTATTTACGATACTCCTGACTCGTTTCTATATATCTGCTGTAAACCATTCCGGCATAAACAAAAAATCTCATTGGCATATTCGGATTGAATGATGACTGCTGTTCATAAAAACTCATTGTATCGGCAATCAGGAAAGATACATCGTTTTTCATATTCATATATACCACGTTTTCAAGGGTCGTCAGTTTTATATCATCAGGATTTGTGTATGATGAACCGTTTACAGCATTATACAAACTTAATGTCCATTCCTTATTTTCAGGGTTTCCAAAAATAAATTTAAATAATCTGTCCTTATACTCACGATTTGTGCCTGTTATTGTTTCTCTTTCGTATGTCATTGTGTTGTTCTCCTGTCATTTATTATATATTCAAATTTCAAAATAATCGAAAATCAAGAATAAATTTCTCCGCACTTTGCTTCAAATTCCGCAACTGTCATATCTGCCTCTTCTGCCGCCTGTGACAGCGTAAGTATTCCTTTGGCGACAAGCTTTATAAGTGTTTGCAATGCGCCTTCTTCTCTGCCTTCCGCTCTACCTTCCGCTCTACCTTCTTCTCTTCCTTCTGCTCTACCTTCTTCTCTGCCTTCCGCTCTACCTTCTTCTCTTCCTTCTTCCCTCGTCTCATTAAGCGTTCTTTCTTCATCATATTCGGTAATACACATACGCTTCACCTCCGCTTTGTTTATCATTAAAAACTGTTTTATCATAGAATTATCCGGCAAATCCTCAACTGCTTTATCTATCGCTTCTTCCAGATTGTCCGAATCTTTTTGATACATACGAACCCTGTCTATAAAAAATGCATATTCCTCCAGTGGTTTGCATGCTTCCATCAATTCTTTATTATGTCCGTAATTTACATTTATCATCGTCACTATGACTTCTATGTCTGACTCAGAATCAAAAGAATCACTTAGTTTTAAAATCGTTTTGTCGTCTTTTTCGCTTGTTCCGTTATAAAAACAAATACATTTTGGTGTCGGGGCTTTTTGTTGCTTTGAGCTGTATTTACGATACTCCTGACTCGTTTCTATATATCTGCTGTAAACCATTCCGGCATAAACAAAAAATCTCATTGGCATATTCGGATTGAATGATGACTGCTGTTCATAAAAACTCATTGTATCGGCAATCAGGAAAGATACATCGTTTTTCATATTCATATATACCACGTTTTCAAGGGTCGTCAGTTTTATATCATCAGGATTTGTGTATGATGAACCGTTTACAGCATTATACAAACTTAATGTCCATTCCTTATTTTCAGGGTTTCCAAAAATAAATTTAAATAATCTGTCCTTATACTCACGATTTGTGCCTGTTATTGTTTCTCTTTCATATGTCATTGTGTTGTTCTCCTGTCATTTATTATTATTTCTTTGATTTAGTCCGGCAATAAAGTTTTTCTCATAAAAACTATGACTTTATTTAATTTTATTATAATTCAGAACAAAGCAAAAGTCAAGCGTTACCAGCACATTTTTGGTAAAACAAGGATTGACATTTTAACATGGTTTTGATATAATAGACGTAAAAAACAGAACTATGGAGGAATCTTCAATGGAGATTATTGACAAAAACTTAGATGGCGGAAAAGCTTTTGACTGGGGAAAAACTTCATCTGATTATGCAAAATATCGTGACATTTACCCACATGAATTTTATAAGAAAATCATTGACCAAAATTTGTGTATAAAAGGACAGAATATACTTGATCTGGGTACAGGAACGGGGGTTTTACCGAGAAATATGTATTCTTATGGCGGAAAGTGGACAGGTACGGACATTTCCGAAAATCAGATAGAACAGGCAAAGATTTTGTCAGAAGGTATGGATATTGAGTATTACGCTTATTCGGCTGAAAATTTAAAATTTGAGGAAAATTCATTTGATGTGATTACAGCCTGTCAATGTTTCTGGTACTTTGACCATGAAAATATCATGCCGAAGTTATATAATTTTTTAAAAAAAGACGGACGAATCCTTGTGCTGTATATGGCATGGCTACCTTTTGAAGATAAAATCGCAGGCGAAAGCGAAAAAATCGTACTCAGATACAGCCCGAACTGGAGCGGAGCCGGAGAAACCATGCACCCGATACATATTCCGGAGTGTTACAAGGAAAAATTTGAACTTATATATCACGATGAATACAAACTAAACGTTCATTTCACCCGTGAAAGCTGGAACGGAAGAATGAAAGCCTGTCGTGGCGTAGGCGCTTCCCTTACCCCCGACGAAGTAAACCGATGGGAAACCGAACATCTCGCAATGCTCGAAAAAACAGCCCCCGACGAATTTGATATCCTGCATTACGGTGCGATCGCCGAACTTAAAAAGAAATAGTGCTATTACTATGTTAATACAACTCAATAGCAACTTTATGCCCCACCTTGCAAGTGGGGTTTTCTTATGAAAAAACTCCTGCTACAAGGAGTAAGGTGTAGCAGGAGCGGAGAGTGTATTAATTTTTTTGGTGTGTAAGAAAAATAATGTACTTTTATCCAAGCTTTACATCTTCGCACATGATATACTGCTTTAAGTGTGCAAGGTCAGCGATGTTTGTCTTTCCGTCTGCATTACAGTCGAAGTTGATTATCTGGTTATCATTCCACTCTGCATCGCCAATCAAATAAAGACTTAATGCCGTAAGGTCTGTAAGGTCTGTCACATTATCACCGTTATAGTCGGGGATCAGAGGTAAAAGAATATCAGGCTGTATCACAAAATCAGGATCAACGGATATTTCAAGTAAATCTTTGCTGTAGCCCTGTGATTCAATGTAACTTTCAATAGCTTTTGCTGATTCTTCATTGCCTGCGATAATTTCCACCTTGCTCTTTGCCGGGTCATCGAGGTTGAGTTTGTCGCCGACTGTACGCCAGTCAAGGTCTTTATTATCCTTTAGATATGCATTTACAACATCAAGGAGTTCGTAGATAAATTTGAATGGTTCAAATGAATCACTGATTTCTTTGTCATTGATGATGTCGTCGGGGGTTGGGAGAATTGCATCTGCCGGTATAAGTGTAACACCTTCAGGAGTCATATCTTCAATTATCGGATTACCTTCTTCATCAAAACCGACCAATTCATCATATATTCCGCCTAAAATTTCATTTCCATCTGCATCAACGCCTAGTACTTTAGCTTCTGCATTTACTTGAAGAACGTTAAAAGAACCAGCGGATAAGATTGCAACTGCGGATAAAACTGCGAGTAATGATTTAAACTTTTTCATAAAAAATTCCTCCTAATTAAATTATACTTTTAATGTACGAATGTTGAGATACTCTATTTGAGATACTCTATAAATATAACAATCGAACAGGCTGAAATGTTGGATTTAAAAATTAATTTGTAGGAATTAATAAATTGAGTATTGATTTTTTGTAAACATTGTATATTAGCGATGTGGAAATAAAAAAACTCCTGCTACAAGGAGTACGGGTGTAGCAGGAGTGGAGAGTGTATTAAATTTTTATGTACAAAAAATTGTATCTTTGTTTAAAAAAATATTTATCTGGGTACTATGTCATTTACAATAGCCTCTTTAAAAGTAGCTAAGTCAGCAAGATTTACAACACCATCGGTCTGATAATCTGCACTTGCATACTGACGATCATCAAATTCAATATCGCCAAGCAAGTATAATGAAAGATATGTAAGATCTGTAAGATCAACATTCTTATCATCATTTATATCTCCAAGTATATATTCAGGTGATTGGACTACACCATTACTGAGTATTGTTTTATAAGCTGACTGATATTTCTCTACATCATCATACAATGCAATACGGTATCCAGTACAGTTTTCATTTGAGTTTATAGTATGTTCCATGATATTCTTGCAGACAGTTTCACTTATATACATATAATCAACGTATGAAAGTACTGAACCAGTTTCATTTATATATTCAAGTGCAACTTCTTTATATCCTGCATCTGAAAGAGTATCATATGGCTTTACTTCCTTACTTGGGTCTTTTAAGCCAAATCCAAATTCATCTGTCTTATATGTTGCATATTCACCGTCATACTCATCAATTACCTTTTGAGCTTCTTCCATATTCTTTGTGCCTATCTGATGTACCTTTTTTCCGTTTTCATCATAGAAAAATACATATACAATAGTTGGCTGTGGTTTATTGAAAGCTTCTTTAATAGTTTCCTTGTATGTTTCTATCATTTCAACAGGAATCTCAAAAGGTGCATTTTCAGGTGTGTATTCTTCCACTTCACATGAAATATAACCCGGTATTACATTGAGTTTTTCAATTTCATCCTTGTCAAACACTCTGTATTCATGTGTAAATTTAGTACCGTTTACTTCATAATTGTAACGAACCTGATATTTGTAGAAGTTTACACAGTCTTTTACATAATCATTGTAGTTCATGCTTTCTGCACTTACAAAAGGAACTGCCATAGTAGCTGTTAAACATAAACTTAAAACGCCTGATAAAAGTTTTTTCATACAAATTCCTCCTATACAATAGATCTACCTAATAACATATTTGATAAGGTGTTTAAATCAATACTGTTTACGACTTTGTTGTTATCGAAATCCGCCAAACATTTTGCGACATCTGACACACCCCCTATCACTATAAGATGTAAAGCATAAAAGCATATTACTTTTTTACCCTACTCATAAATAATAACAATATATAAGCATAAATCCTGACAAGAAAATTGAATTCAAAAGTGAGTTCTATCTTTTCAACAAATCTTGCAGTGATATATTGTCGAATTTAAACAAAAATAATGTTATCCTACTTTTTTTATAGAATTTGCAATATCAAATAATAATTTTTTTTCTGAGTTCATTTTTAAACTAAATAAATATTCACCATTATCCCAAATTAAATGATGATAATTATGATTATCTACATAATAAAATGCACTATATTCATCTAACATAACTATTTCAATAATTGCATCTTCGGTATTAATAGCGAAACCACCATTTATTACATATTGACTATAACCAATATAAATATCTTCTTTTATATAATCAATGCTATTTTCTGTAATATCTGAATATTTAGAAATTACTTCATACCCACTCAAATCATAAGTAATTTCATAAATCTCTTCAATGGTTTCAGGCACTTGCTTATCATCTGCAGGAGTTATAACAGAATATTTTTCAAATATATCAAATTTTATATTTACAAACACTTCCCTCAATGCATCAATTTTAACCACCGAAACAGTTGACGCAATCACCAATGCACCAATGGCTACAGCTGTTCTTTTAAATGTGTTGTTTATAAAAGGATAATAAATTTTATTACGCCGTTTTATAAGTCTGGACATCTTCTTTTCAAATTTTCTTGAAAAAATATGTTCTTCACATTGTTTCGGCAACATATCCGTATATTCTGATAAAAGTGCTTCACTGACTGCATTTTTAAAATTGTCATCAGACACATTGCTCATCATTATCCAACTCCTTTTTAAGTATTTTCTTCCCTCGTTCAAGTCTTTTCCATACAGCTGATTTGGAAATCCTGAACATTTCGGCAATTTCATTACTACTAAACCCTAGAACATAATACATCAGAAAAACATCTTTATAACTTTCAGGCAACCCGGAAATCTTCTCGACAACTCTCTTGTATTCATATTTTTCAAGAATATCACTGCTTTCGGATATATTATCGTCCATCTCCGTATTACGCTCGGACCTTTTTTTATTCTGATTGAATATGTTTATAGAAGTGTTTCTAATAATAATAACAATATAAGCCTCAAGTTCCTGACAAGAAAATAAAGAAATTTTTTTAAAATTATTTGCAACAGATAAAAACGCGTGCCCAACAGCATCTTCGGCATCGTGTGAATTTCTGAGAATAGAATACGCTATCGCATACATACGGTGTCTGTATTTTAAATATAATTCTTCAAATTTATCTTTATCATTCTCATCATCAATTATTGTAAAGCATACCCCCAACATAAACTCTTTCTCCTTTTTTTAAATGAGATCTCTAAAAAAGACTTTATTAATGCTTCTATTAATAATAACAAAACAACTCATTGATTCCTGACAGAAAAATAAAAAATTTTTTAAAAAATTTTTGTAAAAGAGAAAAAATACTTTTGTATATTATAAAAAAGCAAAGAAAATATGCAAAAACAAAAATACTTCAACCTACCGCTAACTAAAAAAATTCCGCAGAAATCTGAAAAAATCTGCGGAATCTGTTTTTGCTATATGTGATGTCACGTATTATTCGTACTCAACAACATCTATCCACTTTGAAAGAAGTGCCTGTTCTTCAGGCTTGCCCTTTACAGACTGTGAAGCTGCAACTATCGGCATCCATTTCTGAATGTACTGCTTGGCTGTGTCACTCTTTTTGCAGAAAAGATCAAGATACTTATCTGCGATATCAGGCTTTCCTGCAAGTGAGAAAAGAAGATATGTTCTTGCAACGTCAGCTGATGCGTTACCCTGTGTTGCGTGTGCCCAGTCTATAATATACGGTGTGCCGTCCTTTGAAATAATAACGTTACTTGGGTTGAAGTCGCCATGGCAAACTTTGTTGTGCTTAGGCATACTTTCAAGACGTGTGTGAAGTTCATAACGTGTTGTAGCGTCAAGTGATGTAGCAGAGATTTTTCTGTTCATCTTGTCTTTAAGCTTGTTAAGAAGCGGTGCTTTCTTTTCGTGTACGGACATCTGGAGATCTACAAACATCTCAAGATACTGATCCATCTTGTCAGGGTTTTTCTCCATAAGTTCAGCAAGTGTTGTGCCTTCGATGAAGTCGGAAACTATTGCCCACTTTCCGTCTATAGCAGTTACTTCAATAACCTTCGGCATTGCTATACCTGTTTCTTCAACTCTTGCCTGATTGAGTGCTTCGTTAAGTATATCGGACTTTGAATATCCTTCATCAAATACCTTTATTGACTTGTTACCGTCACGATAAATAGTCTTACGTACTCTCTTTGCAATTACATTGTCTAAATTCATAAAAAATCTCCTCCTTGCCGGATCTTAAAAAATTTTTGCTTATTTATATAAATCAAAAATAAATAAACTGCTTGATTTACAGCTAAAAACTATATGTTGATTATATCACATTTAAAAACAAAATACAATAGTTTTTTATGAAAAATTCATAAAAAAGTTCAATTAAAAGCTGTCGCACCATTATTATACGACAGCTTTAATTTTTCAAGTTAATCAGTCATTTTTGCCATAGTAAGCGTTGAGGTACATCTGCTTGATTTCCTTGATAAGAGGATATCTTGGGTTTGCACCTGTACACTGGTCGTCAAATGCCTGCTCTGACATATCGTCAAGACGTTCGAGGAATGCAGCCTCATCAGGAACATAATCCTTTATAGTAGGCTTGATGCCAACCTTTGCTCTGAGTTCGTTTACCTTCTTGATAAGACCTTCGAGTTTTTCGTTGTCATTTTTGCCCTTGATATCAAGATAATCAGCGATCTCTGCATAACGTGAAAGTGTATGCGGATGATCATACTGTGAGAATGTACCCATCTTTACAGGTGACTCATCAGCGTTAAATCTCATAACCTGTTCAAGCATAAGAGCGTTTGCAACACCATGAGGAATGTGCCAGAACGCACCAAGTTTATGAGCCATAGAGTGACACACACCGAGGAACGCGTTTGCGAAAGCCATACCTGCCATTGTAGCGGCATTAGCCATCTTTTCACGGGCAACAGGATCATTAGGACCGTTGTCATATGCTCTTGGGAGATATTCGAATATAACCTTTAATGCACGAAGTGCAAGACCATCTGTGTAATCAGTAGCGAGCATAGCTGCATATGCTTCAATAGCATGAGATACAGCGTCTATACCTGATGCTGCTGTAAGACCCTTAGGAGCGTCCATCATCATATCAGCGTCAACTATTGCCATGTTAGGCATAAGTTCGTAGTCAGCGAGCGGATACTTAACACCTGTCTGTTCGTCAGTGATAACAGCAAACGGTGTAACTTCCGAACCTGTACCTGCTGATGTAGGAACAGCGATAAAGTATGCTTTTTCGCCCATCTTAGGGAATGTGTAAACTCTCTTTCTTATGTCGATAAAACGCATTGCCATATCCATGAAGTCTGCATCCGGATGTTCGTAAAGAACCCACATGATCTTGGCAGCGTCCATTGCAGAACCACCGCCGACAGCAATTATGCAGTCAGGCTGGAAAGCTGTCATTGCTGCAGCACCTTCCTTAGCTGATGCGAGTGACGGATCAGGAGCAACGTTGAAGAATGTTGAGTGAACGATGCCCATTTCATCGAGTTTATCTGTTACAGGTTTTGTATAACCGTTATTGTAAAGGAAAGAGTCTGTTACGATAAATACTTTCTTCTTTCCGAGTACGTTTTTCAATTCATCAAGAGCTACAGGGAGACAACCCTTCTTGATATATACCTTTTCAGGTGCTCTGAACCAAAGCATATTTTCTCTCCTCTCAGCTACTGTCTTTATGTTGATGAGGTGTTTTACACCTACGTTTTCAGAAACGGAGTTACCGCCCCATGAACCGCAACCGAGTGTGAGTGAAGGAGCAAGCTTGAAGTTATAAAGGTCACCGATACCGCCGTGTGATGATGGTGTGTTTACGAGTATACGGCAAGTCTTCATTCTTGCACCGAACTGGTCGATCTTTGCCTTTTCTGTTACAGCGTTGAGGTATACAGATGATGTATGACCATAACCGCCGTCTGCTACGAGTACTTCAGCCTTGTCGAGAGCTTCTTCAAAGCTTGATACCTTATACATAGCAAGAACAGGTGAAAGTTTTTCATGTGCAAATTCTTCGGAAAGATCAACGCTTGTTACTTCGCCTATAAGGATCTTTGTATCCTCAGGAACTGTAACGCCTGAAAGTTCAGCTATCTTATGTGCTGACTGTCCAACGATCTTAGCGTTGAGAGCACCGTTTATGATTATAGTCTTTCTTACCTTTTCTGTTTCATCATCATTTAAGAAATAGCAACCTCTGTCTGCAAATTCTTTCTTTACTTTCTTGTAAATGCTGTCGAGAACAATTACAGACTGTTCTGAAGCACAGATCATACCGTTGTCAAATGTCTTTGAGTGGATAATTGAGCTTACTGCAAGTTTGATATCAGCAGTATCGTCAATTATAGCAGGAGTATTACCTGCACCAACACCGAGAGCCGGCTTACCGCTTGAATAAGCAGCCTTAACCATTCCCGGACCACCTGTTGCAAGAATTATGTCAGCTTCCTTCATAACGAGATTTGTCATTTCGAGTGAAGGAACATCTATCCAGCTTATAAGTCCTTCAGGAGCGCCTGCAGCTACAGCAGCTTCAAGAACTACCTTTGCAGCTTCTATAGTACATTTCTTTGCTCTTGGGTGAGGACTGATTATGATACCGTTTCTTGTTTTAAGAGCGAGCATTGTCTTGAATATTGCTGTAGAAGTAGGATTTGTTGTCGGAATAACAGCCGCAATAACACCGATCGGTTCTGCTACCTTCTTTATTCCATAAGCCTTGTCTTCTTCTATAACACCGCAAGTTTTTGTGTCCTTGTAAGCATTATAGATATGCTCAGCAGCGTAATTATTCTTTATTACTTTATCCTCAACAATACCCATGCCTGTTTCTTCAACAGCCATCTTAGCAAGAGGTATTCTCATTTTATTTGCCGCAACTGCAGCAGCTTTGAAAATCTTATCTACCTGTTCCTGAGTAAATGTTGAAAATTCTTTCTGAGCCGCTCTTACTCTTACAAACGCCTCTTCGAGTTTTTCAACGCTGTCTACTATACCATAGTTTTTCTGATTATCCACGCTTACTACTCCTTATCAGTTTAAGTTTAGTTTTTTGATTTGAATTGATTGAATTGAATTGCTTGATTTTTTTAATTGATTGACAATATGCTCTGACAAAATAACTTAAAATTTTATCATAATTTATCCTGCTAAACAAATAGCCTGCATTGTTTATAATTTAACAGGATTGAGTCAAAATAATCGGGGCAAAACTTTTTTTAGTTTTACTTCCCTTGATTACTATTATACATCAATAGAAAGGATTTATCAATTATTATTTTACTCAAACTTATTTAATAAATTCATCGTTATTATGTTGTCAATAACCAAACTGGACTAAATCGGTCAACAATATCATTACATATATTTACAAAAAGCTTTTGATAACTGATAACAGGCACAGAAAAATATTTGTAAAAAGCACTTGACAAAGTATTTTTTCTATGATATAGTAATAATAATAAATCCCCCAGGCCTCTGATTTTTTTCATGCACACTTGGGGGCTTTCTGTTTTTATAAGGAGATTTTATAATGCCAAAAAATTTTAAAACTATAAAAGAACAGTTGGAAATATTGAAAAAAAGAGGTCTTACAATTGACGATGAACAGATTGCTGAAAATTTTTTGAAATATAATAATTATTATCGTATCAGTGGATATTCATTAACACTAAGAAATCATGATATATTTTATACAACAGCATCATTTTCAAATATAATGGATATTTATAACTTTGATCATGAATTTCGAATAATAATTTTGGGAATCATCACAAAAATCGAAGTAAATATCAAATCAATTTATGCATATTCTTTTTCAAAAAAATTTGGACCTTTAGGTTACTTGGATAAGAATAATTTTTCTTCTCAATCACAAACAATTACATACGAAAACGTAATCAAAAAAGTTGGAGAGCTTATTAAGTCAAATACACATCATGAAGAATATCTTAGGCATTTTAAGATGATAAATGAAGATATTCCTATGTGGGCATATATTGAATCATTTACACTTTCAGATGTTTCAAAGCTTTATTCTATAACAGACAATTCGCTACAGAAGATGATTGCTACTGAATTTGATTTAAAATGCAATAATGGTTACAGAATTTTAAGCAATTATCTGTATTGCCTTACTTTTCTTAGAAATATATGCGCACATGGCGGACGACTATTCAATAGAAGATTTAATACAAAACCAAATTTGAGTAAAAAAGAAAAAGCTCTTTTGCCTAAAGATGATAATGGAATTTCTGATAATTCTAAGTTATTTGGATATATTATAAATATAATGCGTATGGCTCAGCCGAACGATTGGCAAAATTTCAAAAATGAAATTATTAATCTTTGCAGTAAATATCCGTTTGTAAACATGAGCTATTATGGATTTTGCGATAATTGGTATAACAAGTTAGGTTAAGCATATAATATAAATACAGTACCTGCAGGCATTAACAACGCACACTTGCTGGTCTAAAAAAGGCAACGGTATTTCTTTACTGTTGCCTTTTTATAAAGTTTGAATCTACTAATTCCGATCGAGCTACTCTTCAAACATCTCCCCAAAAAACTTCTCCGGTGCATTAAGAAAACTTCTTGTGATAATATAGTGTTCTGTTTCTCTGTAACCAACATTCCTTATCTCCGACTCTGAAAGTTCTATTATATCTGCACCCGGAAATGCCATGAGCATCGGTGAATGCGTGGCAATAATAAACTGCGAATCTTCCCTGACAAGTCTGTCTATGTGACACATCAACTCAAGTACCCTTGACGGAGATAATGCGGCTTCTGGTTCATCGAAAATATACAGACCCCTGCCACCAAGTCTGTTTCGTACCATACTCATAAAACTTTCCCCGTGTGATTGTTTATGAAGTGACAGACCACCATACGAATCTATTATTCTTCTCGTATCGGAAAGTTCGGGTCTTAAATCCTGCTCGTCAAGTTCATCTATGTTTGACGCAAAGTTATAGTAGCTTTCTGCCCTCAAAAAGAAACCGTCCTTTGCCATTTTTACGCCTTTGCATACTGTAAGATAATCGCTAAGTACCGAGTGGGAGTTATTTGTGAAGAAGTTAAAGTTTTTGCTTCCGCCTTCGGGATTAAAACCGAGTGCTACAGCTATGCCTTCTATAAGTGTGGATTTCCCTGTTCCGTTTTCACCGACAAAAAACGTTACAGGTGAGTTGAATTTTATTCCTTCAGATCTGCCGAGATTTTTTATAACAGGCAGTTTTGCAAGAAAACTACTTGCAGGAATCTTTTTATCCATTCTTATTTCTGTAATATAAAGATCGCTGAACATCATTTTTCCCTCTCATATATAAATTCAACCTCACTTCACAAAAACTGCAAAGTGAGGTTTTTATTATTTTTTACTGTTTTCATCATTGCTTTCTGTAATGCAGAAAGTCTTGTATGTTCTTTCAAAATCATCCCTGTAGTTCTGATAAACATCTGTATCTGCTGTACAGGTGAGAATGTATGCTCTTCCGTTATTCAAAATATATGCTGTCATACAGGATATATTTTTATTGCCCGATTCGAGTGCAAGTGTATAGTCAAATTCGACTACACGAACTGTTGTATTAAGCTGTACTACTTCAAATTCTTCCTTTAACAGAAATCCGTCAGTGATCTCACGATAAGCACTAATTGCATACGCAACATAGTTTACAAGATCATTTTCAACTTCTTCCGAAGTAAGTACTATACGTGCATCGTCTTTTATATAATAGTTATAATAGTCATTTGAAGTTTCTTCATAATCCTCAGGTACATAAACAGAAACTCCGTCATAGGCCATGTTCTCCCATGCTTTCATTCCCTGTTTTAGTTTATCATACTCAGAAACACCATTATCCTTTACAAATAAACTCCAGTATGTAAAACCAAGCACCGCACAGACAACCAGCACTACAGCGGATACTATAAATAATGTTTTCTTTTTACTCACAAAAACAACTTCCTCAAAAATAAAAATAAAAAATGAGTAAGCCGATAAGCCGGGTTCTGTCGTGTGCGATAATTTATCTAGGACTTGCGTCGCCACAAGCCTCAAGCCGTCATTACAAACTTATCCACCGAGCAAGTGTTAAGATAAGATGTACCAATAGACGTTGCATCAGATAGGGTTTACATGGCAGTACAGTCTCCTGTACCCCGGTGAGCTCTTACCTCGCCTTTCCACCCTTACCATTAAAAATGGCGGTATATTTCTGTTGCACTAGCCCTAGGGTCGCCCCCGGCTGCCGTTAGCAGCTATCCCGCTCTGTGATGCCCGGACTTTCCTCGTGAACATAAAAGCGTTCACGCTATCGCATAGCTTACTCACATATTCTATTTTACAACAGATATCGGGTAATTGTCAAGTCTTTTGTTTTTTGACTTAATTTGAATTTTTGATGATGTTGAACTTGCAAAAAAACAAATCTGTATATCACAAATATTGAGAAAATCAAAAAAATTTAATTTTTTTTAAAAAACTACTTGCAAAATTCCTCAAAGAGTTATATAATAGTAATATCACCGAAATCAAAATGTGAATTTCGGATTCCGATTTATTTACAGGAGGAAAATAGACAATGGCATTCACAAACGAATATCTTAAGAGCGTATACGAAAAAGTTGAACAGCGCAATCCGGGCGAACCGGAATTTCTTCAGGCAGTAAAGGAAGTTCTCGAATCTTTCCAGCCTGTTGTTGAAAAGGACAAATCATATGAAACAAACGGCATCATCGACAGAATCGTTGAACCTGAACGTTTCATTTCTTTCAGAGTATCATGGGTAGATGACAACGGCAAGATCCAGGTAAACCGTGGTTATCGTTGCCAGTTCAACTCTGCAATCGGACCTTACAAGGGCGGTCTCCGTTTCCACCCAACAGTAAATGCAAGCGTTATCAAGTTCCTTGGTTTTGAACAGTGCTTCAAGAACAGCCTTACAAGCCTCCCTATCGGCGGTGGTAAGGGTGGTTCAGACTTCGACCCAAGAGGCAAGTCTGACGGAGAGATCATGAGATTCTGCCAGAGCTTCATGACAGAACTCTATCGTCATATCGGCGCAAGCGTTGACGTACCTGCAGGTGATATCGGTGTTGGCGCAAGAGAGATCGGTTACCTCTACGGCCAGTACAAGAGAATAGTAAACAATTTTGAAAACGGTGTTCTTACAGGTAAGAGCATTTCTTACGGCGGAAGCCTTATCCGTCCTGAAGCTACAGGTTACGGTGCAGTTTACTTCTGCGACGAAGTTCTCAAGAAGTGGGGCGAAGATATCAAGGGCAAGACATTTGCTGTATCAGGTTTCGGTAACGTTGCATGGGGCGCAGTTCTCAAGATTAACGAACTCGGCGGTAAAGTACTTACTATTTCAGGTCCTGACGGATACGTTCTTGACGAAGACGGCATCACAGCTGACAAGGCTGCTTACATGCTCGAAATGCGTGCATCAGGCCGTGACAAGGTTCAGGATTACGCTGATAAGTTCGGTGCTAAGTTCTTCGCAGGTGAAAAGCCATGGGGCGTTAAGGTTGACGTTGCTTTACCATGTGCTACACAGAACGAAGTTGGTATCGAAGATGCTAAGAAGATCGTTGCTAACGGTACAAAGTACTACATCGAAGTAGCTAACATGCCTACAACAGCTGAAGCTATTGAATATTTCCAGGCTAACAACGTAGTTATCGGTCCTTCAAAGGCAGTTAATGCAGGTGGTGTTGCAGTTTCAGCTCTTGAAATGAGCCAGAACAGCCAGCGTCTTGCATGGACAGCTGAAGAAGTTGACGAAAAGCTCCACAGAATCATGACAAACATCTTCAACGCTGCATACGATACAGCTGAAGAATACGGCGACAAGGGCAACCTTATCATGGGCGCAAACATTGCCGGCTTCCTCAAGATCGCTGACGCTATGAAGTGGCAGGGTGTAGCTTACTAATATAAGCTTAATGAACTTAAAAATTCAACCTTCTGTTTAATATAAAAATTGATGGGTATCGTCCCATCACAAAAACAACCGCATTTCTGTTATACAGATTTGCGGTTGTTTTTTATAGCAGTTGCAAAATGCATACTATATTCTGTTTTTTTATTTGGTGTTTGTTGAAAATCACCTTTGAAATATTTTTTAAATTCTGTTATAATTGTAATATAGATAAACGTATTGCTTATGGTTTTAAGCTATACGTTTTTATTTTTTTAAGGGAGGAATAAAATATGCAAAAATCTGAAAATGCACTTTGCGTTGACCAGTATGTTTCATACCGTCACAACGGAATCTATAAGATCTTAGAAATCTGTAACAGAGATTTTGGAGGAAATGGTTCAAAAAAGTACTATCTGCTTCAATCTGTATATGATCATAACGCTAAAATATATGTTCCTGCTGACACTGAAAATCTTCCGTCTGCAATGAAACACATATTGACTTCTTCAGAAATTAACGAAATAATCGCTCAAACTAATCAGCATGGATTTGAATGGATCGAAGACAGCACCGAACGCGAACAAAAATTTTCAAAAATAGTTGAAAGCGGAAACAAAAAAGATATTCTGATGCTCTTACGCACACTCTCATCCCGAAAATCCCTTATGGCTCAGCAGAAAAAGAAACTTTATTCAGCAGATGAAAAACTTCTCTCGCTTGCCGAAAAAATAATAAGCGAAGAATTTGCATTTGCACTGGGGATAAAAAAAGATGAGGTACTCCCCTATATCTCCGGTTTTAAAGTACAGAATTCATAAAATATTTAAACGGTCAGCTGAGTGTTATCAGCTGACCGCTTTGTTTTATAATCGTTAAGTATCTTTATATAATATTATTATTTTATTGCTATATACCTTTTCCAAGCGTAACATCATCTTTTGAGATATACTGTTTCATCACAGCAAGGTCGCAGAGATCTAATTTATCATCTGCGTTTACGTCTGCCGATGATTTCTGAACGTCTGTAAAATCAATATCTCCGAGAAGGTAAAGTGAAATATTTGTAAGATCTGTAAGGTCTATTTCACTGTCACCGTTTGTATCTCCACATTCATTTTTTGTAACAAACGAAACAGAACTGTTATATACAACGCCGTTATACTCAGGAATTTCATTTCGGTCTGGGTCTGCGTACCAGAACATTACGTACTTGCTGTCTATTCCGTTTTCTTCACAGTATTTCTTTGCCTCATCCAGTTCCTCTTTGATACAGCTTGTATAAACAACATAGCTGTGTACTGATACAAAATCAACTGTTACAGCTCTGTTTTCTTTTCCTGAATATTTGCTGAAAACATTCTCTTTGAGTCTGTCACATATATCTGTAAGCATCTTTGCAGTTTCATCGTCTACAATTTCAACAGGTCTGCGGTCAATTTCAATACCATCAGGAATATATGCACCGCTTACCATAGTGGTTACAGCTTCCTCTTTTTCCTGTTCTATCGCATTTAATACTGTTTTTGTATCTGCATTTACAGACAATGCTGATACAAAAGAAAAAGCCATAATAAAAGATAATATTTTTTTCATGATAATACGCCTCCGTCATTAATAATATCGTCACTCAGGTATACCTATTTCAGAACCTGTAAAATCAGTTACCTCATTTTCAAATCTTACAGTTTCAAAAAAAGCATCCACCTGTTCTTCCCCTACAAAAAACGTGTATCTTTGCTCCATTATATTTGTTGTAATATATCCGTCTGCCGATATACCGAAAGATTTATTTTTTATACCGAGTAAATCTATACTTATAGCTACTGTATATACTACATCTGGTTCAAAGTCCTCTGTCATTGCAGATTCTTTATTTTTATAAATAAGTTCTTCAAGAAGTACTTTATCATATATCTCTGTACAGTTGCCATCTTTTTTATTACAAAGCAGTGTACCAAATGAAATCGTATTTTCACCATTAAGTAAATCCAGCATCTCTCCGAGTGTTGACGGAGTATATTCTCTGTTTGTGTATACAAAATACTTATCATTTGTTTCAAACTTCACCGCAACAGCACATCCGGAAGATATATCGGAAATGCTGAAAACTTCTGCATTGATACTGAAGATTTTATCTGTATATATGTCATATCCTTTTGCTGTTATACTTGTAATATACTCATTTACACAGTCAGCAGAAATCTCCTTTGTACGTGTACAGTATACACTTTCGTCAAATGATATTTCGGTAAACTTTTCATATATCTCTTTTTCGTCCCACTTTGGAATTTCGTAATATTCTGAAGTTTCAGCAGTTGTGACATCTGTTATACTTACTGTAATTTTCTGCGACACCGGTACTGTTCCACTGTTTATGTCCGTAACTATATCCGTAACTGTTAAAACCGGCATATTTCCGTTTTCTATATCCGGTTCATTATTTTCCGATAAAGTTATCAAGGTTTCTGCAGTTTCCGATACAGTTGCCTGCGAAGTTGGCTCGGTGGCTTTTTTTATAGTACGGCTGTATTTCTCAGAATCAATATTTGTTATCATATGTGTCACAGTTTCATCTTGTAACGCTGAATATTCCGTATTGCTTTTTACTGTTTCAAGAACAGGTTTATCATTTTTTGAAAAGAAAATGCATACTGCAAATACACACAATGCCGAACAGACAGATACAGCTGTTCTTGCTTTATATCTGCGTATCTTTTGTTTTTCAAGATATTCATCACGCTTTTTAAAAACTGTATCAGCAATTTGCCTATAATCCTTCATAAACAAATCCCGCCTTTTCCAATTGTGATTTAAGTGAATTTTTAGCCCTGTACAGCAGATTTCCTACCTGACGTTTCGATTTGTGCATTATTTTGGCTATATCCGCAGTGTCAAATCCTTCAAAATACATCAGATACAGCACCTGAAAATATTCTGATTTTAAAGTTTTCATATATCCAAGCAGTTCTATTCGTTCTTCATTGGCTATGTACTGATTTTCAATATCAGCTTCATCTGTCAGATGAAATAACTCATCTACCGAAAAATCAGAAAACTTTGACGTGTATCGGAGATAATCAAAAGCACAGTTTCTTGCAATCGTATAAAGCCACGATTTAAATTTGCACTTACCATTAAAATGTGGTTTTTTAACTGCAAGCTTAACAAATGTCTCCTGCATAATTTCTTCTGCTACACAGATATTTTTTACTATACTGTTTATGTACAGTGATAAACCTTCATTGTATTCATTTATGATCTCTACAAGTCCATCATCATCACCATCAAGGAAACTGCGGTAGCGATCCGCATCGTTGCCCATTTGATTCCCTCCTTTTTAACTTCAAGCAAATTTGCCCTTCTATATATTAAACGTATAAAAGGCATCTTTTTCTCAGTAAAAAAAAATAACGTCCCCTCATTTTTATAAAGGGAACGTTATTTTTATAATATCATCAAAACAATATGCTTATCTGCGTGAATACTCATTCCACCATTCTTCGAAGAATTCTTCAAAAGCATCTCTTGGTGGTTGCTGAGGTGTCTGCTGTTCAGGTATCTGTGGTATCTGCTGTTCCTGCTGTGGAGCCTGCTCTTCAGGCACAGTCTGTTCAGGTGTTGTTGTTTCTTCCTTAGTCGGCTGTGATGCTTCTTCAAGAACTACATCTACATACTGATATTTTTTATTTCTTAAAATTGTAAGCTGAAGTGTATCTCCTGCTTTGTATTTATTTTTTATCTTGTTGAGTTCATTTACAGTAGTAACAGATTCGCCGTTTGCCGCAACTATTATATCACCTGCAAGTATTCCTGCTTTTTCAGCGGCACCGCCCGGATTTACGGAATCAACGAGAATGCCTTCAGCGTCACTGCCGTAATAAGCATTTGTTGAACCGCCTGTAAGTCCTATCTGTGGTCTGCCTGTTACATAACCTATATTTATAAGGTCATTTACTATATTCATAGCATCATTTATCGGAATAGCAAAACCAAGACCTTCTATTGTAGCTTCAGAATAAGAGTTTGACATTTTCATGGAGTTTATACCGATGACCTGTCCGCAGTCATTAATAAGCGGACCGCCTGAGTTACCTGAATTTATAGCAGCATCTGTCTGGATAAGTTCCATTATAACTTCGTCCATGTCTATTTCTCTGTTAAGTCCTGAAATATATCCTACCGTAAGTGTACCAAAAAGGTCAAATCCAAGTGGATTTCCTATAGCAACGGCTGAATCTCCGACATTTAGCTTATCACTGTCACCGATTTCAGCAGGAACAAGGTTTGAAGCCTCAACTTTAAGAACTGCAATATCCGAAAGAACATCATAACCTACTATTTCTGCTGTGTATTCAGTTTCATCATGCATAAGTACAGTCACTTCGTCAACGTTATAACCACTGTTGTATATAACATGAGCATTTGTTATAACATATCCGTCACTTGAAATAACTATACCTGTACCTGTTCCCTGTGCCTGTCCTCCCTGGTTACCGTAAAAACCATAACCTGAGTTGCCTGCAGTGCTGAATACTGTTTTTATACCTACAACAGAAGGAAGCATTTTCTTATATATTTCCTGTGTTGAAAGTGCATTTTCACTTCTTGACAACTGAAAAAGACTTGTCATTTCATATGTTGTACCCGGAACTATTTCGGCGGGGGCTGTTTCTGTCACGTCATCGGCAATATTTTTGTCCGGTTCTTCTGTTTTTTCAACAGATAATTTATTTACGCTGTCATTATCACTGAAATGACGATATCCGGCAATTGAAGCTGTGGAAATGCCGGCTATACAGCAAAGTGCAACCACTGCTTTTAAAACTTTCTTACCCCTGCCTTTTTTCTTTGCTGTACTTTCGTCAGCAGGTGTATATGTTGTTTCTTTTGTATTTGTTTCCGAGTTGTAGTTGTTTTCAAACATTATACTTTCTTCCTTTCAATATTGTAGAACATATGTTTATTTACTTCGTTTTAGCTTATATCTATATTTTACTCTTTTATGTGATAATTATATGTGAAAACCTCGAAAAGATTGTCAGGTAAAAATATATTATCTGTGGTAATAAAGGAATTATATTTTCACAAACAAATCTTTGAAATAAGCATTATACTATATATAATAATCAATTATTTTTGTACTGTTATTGTCATTAAAATATAAATTATATCTTTTCAAAAGTTATAACTTATATGGCAAATTTACATATAATTATTTTACCGGGTAAAATAATTACTTTTTAATGTGTTTTTTTTACTTGTTAATGTCTTATTTTTACTTAAAACCATACTTAAAACAAATGCAAAATTTTAAAAATTAATTAAACTTTTTCAAAAAAATAAAATCCCTCTCGAATATTATATATAATAAAATCAGTGTCAATTTTATTATTATTTTATTGTCGATTTCAACAATGAATTTGTGTCAAAATAATGTTTTTTTGTTTTTTCGAAAATTTCGGTTAGTTTCAACAATTTATTTTTAATATAAAGCTTCTATTGTATGTAACTTGACATATATTTATTTTTATTGTACAATAAAACCATCGAAGAGATAAAAAAGGGATTTGGTTTATCTCACAAATATATTGTTTATCAAATAATTGTTAATAGTATTTATTTATTTTTTAAAGAAAGAGGTATTTTAATGAAACAGAAATGTAAATTTTTAAGTTGTTTCCTTGCAGTGTCTCTCGCACTTGGTATGTCACCTTCCGAAGGTTTACTCAGAACATCTGATATCATTACAACTGTAGACGCAGCTTCTCCAGGTGATAAGCTTTCAGTTGGCGGAGGTACTTCACAGCACAAAGGCACAAGCGATGGTTACAGCTACGAGATATGGATCGACCGTACAGGCGGTAACGGTACAATGACTCTTGGTCAGGGTGCTACATTCAAAGCTGAATGGAGTGCAAACGTAAGTGCAGGTAACTTCCTTGCCCGTCGTGGTCTTGACTTTGGTTCAAAGAAAAAAGCTACAGATTACGAATACATCGGTCTTGATTACGAAGCTGAGTATCGTCAGACAGGCAGTGCAAACGGTAACTCACGTCTTTGTGTATACGGCTGGTTCCAGAACAAGGGCGCAGCAGGAAATGTTCCGCTTGTTGAATACTACATCATCGAAGACTGGGTAGACTGGTGTCCTGATGCTCCGGGTAAGATGGTTACAATCGATGGTGCACAGTATAAGATTTTCCAGATGGATCACACAGGCCCTTCAATCAACAGCGGTTCTGAAACATTCAAGCAGTATTTTTCAGTTCGTCAGGATAAGAGAACATCAGGTCATATCACAGTTTCCGATCACTTCAAAGCATGGGCAGATCAGGGTTGGGGTATCGGTAATCTCTACGAAGTTGCTCTCAACGCAGAAGGCTGGCAGAGTAGCGGTGTAGCTGATATCAAAAAACTTGACGTTTACACAACACGAACACCAATACCAGGAACAACACCACCAACAACCACAGCACCGCAACAACCATCAATACAGGGTACACCTCCTTCCGGTTCAGGAACAGGTATCTCTGATGGATTTGAAGGAAGCGGTACAACATGGACAGCACGTGGTGACGAAGTTAAGCTCCTTCTCACAAGCGATCTTAAATCAGGCGGTTCCAAATCTCTCGCAGTAACAGGCAGAACAGCTTCATGGAACGGTGTTTCAGCTTCTTCTTCAGAACTTAAAGCCGGTGAGTCATACTCATTCAGTTCACAGGTTACATATAAAAACAGTAATTATGCATCATCAGGTTTTGAATTTGGTGTTCAGTACGACCTCAATGGTGAAACAAACTATGATAATATAGGTTCTGCAACTACTTCAAGCGGTAAATGGGCAGATCTTTCAGGTGATTTCAAAATTCCTTCAGGTGCTGAAAACATCTCACTCTACATTCAGTCAGCTTACACAGAAAGCGATACAGCTGCCGATATGATTGACTTCTATGTTGATGATGTAAAACTTAGTAGTAGCACCGGAAATCCAACGACAACAACAACAACAACTACTACTACCGGAACACCTGTATCAACGGCTGACAGTCTCAAAGGCAAATTTGCTTCATGCTTTAAAATGGGTACTTCTGTAAGCCCTAATGAACTTAATTCAGGTGCTTCATTTATCAAAAAACACTTTAACAGTATCACTCCTGAAAACGAATTGAAACCGGATTCACTCCTTCAGCAGCAGGCTTCAATTCAAGGTGGTGACAATACACGTGCTGTAGTTTCACTCAGCAGAGCCGCTCAGACACTTAAATTCTGCGAAGACAACAACATCGGCGTTCGTGGTCACACCTTCGTATGGTATAGCCAGACTCCTGACTGGTTCTTCCGTGAAGGATTCCAGAGCAACGGTAACTATGTTTCAGCAGATATCATGAACAAACGTCTTGAAAACTTCATC
The DNA here is from genome assembly GCA_015066745.1 of Ruminococcus sp. Taxonomy (GTDB): domain Bacteria; phylum Bacillota; class Clostridia; order Oscillospirales; family Ruminococcaceae; genus HUN007. Next base: position 22,898 of record SVNW01000004.1, read on the forward strand.
AAGGATACTTTTGACTTACTCAAGAAAGAATATCCAAACCTCAACGTATACGCTTATGACGTTTGTAATGAACTCTTCCTTAACGACGGTGGCGGACTTCGTCCGGCTGGTGACCAGTACTCCGGCGGTTCTAACTGGACACGTATCTACGGAGATGACAGCTTTATCATCAATGCTTTCACATATGCAAGAAAGTATGCTCCGGCAGGATGTAAGCTCTACATTAACGATTATAACGAATATATCCCTGCAAAGACAAATGATATTTACAATATCGCTATGAAACTCAAAGAAAAAGGTGTAATTGATGGTATTGGAATGCAGTCTCACCTTGATGTAAGCTATCCTTCAGCACAGGTTTACAAGACAGCACTTGAAAAATTCCTCAGTACAGGTCTTGAAGTTTCAATAACAGAACTTGATATCACAACAAACGGAAACTTTAGTGCTCAGGCTACTCTCTTCAAACAGATTTTTGAAATGGCTGTTGAACACGCAGATCAGATTCCTTCATTCACAGTATGGGGTACACATGACCCGATAAGCTGGAGAAACAGTCAGACTCCTCTCCTCTTCGGTGACGGATACACAGAAAAAGAAGCTTACAAGCAGGTTATGAGCATAGAAGTTTCAAACGCTCCAGCTGTTACAACACCTGCTGTTACCACTACTGTAACAACAACTACACCTAAGGTTACTACAACACCTAAGGTTACTACAGTTACAAGCAACAACTCAGGTAATGTTGCTGTTGCAGGTGATATAGATGAAAACGGCACAGTTTCTTCAACCGACCTCGTTAAGTTAATGCAGTCACTTGTAGGAAAAGTTACACTCTCCTCCTCTGCTAAGAAGAACGCTGACATTAACAACGATGGTAAAGTTTCAATAGTAGACCTTATCAAGTTAAAGAATATGCTTATTTAAAATCAATTAATCCCCTATTTAAAGCAACCTTTATAAGGTTGCTTTAAATATTATATACAGATTTTTATAATAAAAGTTAAAAACCAAAGAAGATTTTTTTCCTCTTTGGTTTTTTTAATGAAATTTCTATTGAAAACTTTATTTGTAAATCAAGTAAGTTCTCAATGAAATAATTTCATATAATATTATCATCAAGTAAAAAGTCAATGATACCAATATTTAGGATACCATTATCATCATACCAACGTTTACGTATATCATGACGGACTATTATTTTTGGAAATGAGTCACCTGTAAGTTGAAACGGCTTATTTTCGATTTCTGCCTTTTCATCATTCGGAAGAGCATATGCGGACTGAATATAAGTACGCTTTCCGCCGGAATTGACAACGAAATCTATCTCTCTTGCCACCTGAGTAGTTCTTCCTTTACTATCCTTACCACTGCCATAAACTACACCCACGTCAACTGCAAAGCCTCTGATAATCAATTCATTATAAATAATATTCTCCATAATATGAGTCATTTCCTGCTGACGAAAACCGATACGTGCATTTCTAAGCCCGATATCCTCACAATAATATTTATTGGGATAATCAAAATAACTCTTTCCCTTTACGTCCCAGCGTTTACATTCACTAAAAAGAAATGCGTCATCAAGATAATTCATATAACTTTTAATAGTATTATTGGCAACTGTATTTTCTCCGCTGAGTTTCTGCTTTGAATTTATAGTATTGGCAACATTTGAAGGATTTGTAAGCGAACCTATTGATGAACAAAGCAGGTCAAGTATTGAACTTAAAATATCTTCTCGCTTTATTTTCTTACGTTCCACAATATCTCTCAGATAAACCTCTGAGAAAAGCGACTGGAGATATTTCATTCTTGCAGAATCATCAGGACGTGAAATTATGAGAGGCATACCACCGAAAAATGCATAATTATCAAAGGCATCATATTTATCTCCGCCTACTGCTGAATAATATTCTGCAAAGCTTAACGGGTGAACACGTACTTCGTCACTTCTTCCTCTGAATTCGGTCAATATATCAGAGGACAACATTCTTGAATTGCTTCCTGTTACATAGATATCAAGATTGTGAAGCGAACGCAAATCATTCAATGCATCATAAAAAGTGATTTTTTTGCCTTCTTTATTATAAGGGTTATACACTTCATCTGACATCTGTATCTCATCAACAAACAAATAAAACTTATCCTGTTTATTTTCAACCAGACCTCTTACATACTCAGAAAGCACAAGCGGATTACGATACTTGATATCCTTTGTAAGATCAAGCTCAAAGGATAGAATATTCTTATTATCTACTCCCTGTTCCAGCAGATAATTTCTGAACAGTGTGCCAAGCAGATATGATTTTCCGCACCTGCGAATACCGGTAATAATCTTTACCTGTCCGTCCCACATAAATGAAATCAACTGTTTCAGATATTTTTCACGTTTGATCTCCATAACAACCTCCATTGAAAACTTGTATGATTTATCATGCTACTTTTCAATAGATATTATACACCACTTATCACATAAAAGCAACAGTTTCATTGAAAACTTAACCTGTAAATCAAGTAAGTTTTCAATGAAACTATATACGGTTTGTTTTTTATCAGCTTTCGTTAAGATATAATGTTACTTTACTTTGTATTGCCTGTACAGCTTCATCTAAAGTTACCTCATCAGCAAAATACAACTCTGCTTCTTCACGGATTATTTTGCTGAGTCTGCTTCCGGATATATCTTTGCAGTCTGCTCTAAGAACTCTATTCTTATAAACATCAAGTTCTTCATCTGTTATATCCGTATCATCTGTGTGTTTTTTTATGTATTCCTTTAGTACTGATACTTTAAGAGGCAACTTTTCTTCAATAACTTTTTTCTGATAATCATCCAAAAGAAAAGTCCTTATAAATTCCCATGCTCCGTCTTTATTATCAGAATTACTCATTATAGCAAAACTAATATCCGGTGAAAAAATGACTCCGTTTTTTGTGTTGCTGGGAAATCCTTTGAAATACAACTTATTTCCATTAATATCTTGTGAAAGTATATCGCCTCTATAAAAATATGATTCTTCATCAAGATTATCAATATCAAAAGTATCATTAAGACCATTTTTTAAAAATACAAGCATTTTTTTAAAATCATCATCTGTAAAATTGCATTTATTATTATCAGCATCTATAAAATCATATACGCAAGCTGATAAAAATTTATCTATCACATACATTCGCTGACTTTTAAGCATTTTTTTATCTGAATGTTCTGAAACAAAATCACTGTACTCACTTATATTCCAGTTTTCTTTATCAGCATACTCCTTATGAGTTGTCTGCAAAGTTTCAATACTAAACTCCGGCACTATCTCATAAAGCTTTCCGTTTTCCGAATACATATCAAGTACATTCGTGAAGAAATCATTTCTGTTTATTTCCGGATCATTATCTATAAAAGGATTAAGGTCTGCAAATATACCTTTGTTGTAATCATAAGAACTCATATTATAACTACCGGAAAACATGACAATATCAACTTTTCCCATAACTACATCAAGGCTAAACTGTTCTTTACTCTGGCTATCTCCGGAATAATCGGTACATACTATCTGATACTCATTATTGGTACTATTAAATTTCATTATAGCTTCATTGATATTATCCATATACGACATACCTATGCCTGAAAGATTTATTATTGTCTTATCGCTTTGAACTTCATTAATGCCAACGTTCTTCCAACCATCTCTGGTTAAAAAATAAAATTTATCTCCACATAAATAATCAGCGAATATATCTGTCGGTGATATGTTATTACTAATAAGATCTATTACTCTGATTTTCTTGTTTTCTTCTATATCAAATCCGTAAATAGTAGAACCGTCACGAATAAAAATATCATGTTCGTCATTTCCTGATATTAATTTTCCGAAAAACTCAGAACTATATTCATGTACTATAGAAATTTTTTTATCTGACTGTTTTACTGCTATACCTTTATCTATTTCTCCGTAAGTGGCATAATTTATAACAATTGTATCTCCTGAAACTGCCACACTATGAAATGATACGCAATCTATTAATTCAAGTTCTCCGTTTTTATTTCCGTTTTTATCATAACTGGTCAGATACATTATTCCGTCATCTTCTTCACCAATAAGAATATTTCCTGATGTATCTGCTTTTATAAATAAAGAATATCTCAACTCATTATATACCGGTATCTCGAAAAAGCTATGACTGCCTTCCGAAGTAATGGTATGCACTACATATGGTATATCTTCTTCATATTCTGAATAAAACTCCGGACTATGAGCTTCTTCAAGATAATATATGTTACCCGATTTGTCCACAAATAAATTACGAACAGAACCATCATTATTTTTTATTAACGGTATTTCATCTATAGCATTTCCATTAATATCAAATATCACTATCTTTTTTTCTGCAGGCTTATATATATCCTTGCATAACAGAATATTATTTTCAGAAGTTACACCCATCATAAATTCTTCTTCACTTAGTATATCCGAACAAATTAATTCTTCTGTCTGTGTATCAAAATTATATCCATAAAGCGAATTTGAAGAAGAATATGCAATATCATACCCCATATATTCCGCAAAAATTCCATAAACATTTTGTAACTCATATCGTTCAACAGTTTCTCCTGTTTTTGAATCAACTATATTTATGTATGTCATATCCTGATCAAATGTAGCTACTATCAGATTTCCCTCTTTATTTGATGATAAATGAATTGTAGATCCGCCCATATCGACAAAATTATCATTTGAATACAGCTCATTCAAATCACTGTCAAATTTATACAAGATTTTATTTCCTGACATATCTGAGCAAAAGAAATATATATAACCATCTTTATCAACTGTAAATTTTATACCAGAAAACTCATTAAATGATGAAGGTAAAGTATATTCCGATTTTTCTCGTGTTGCCATATCAACAATACAAAATTTATCTCTTGATGCAGGTGTATAAAACACTTTGTCACCTGATGCCAACACCTCTGAAATATACAATTCATCTACAGAAAAATCATAAACTTCTTCACTTTTAATATCCGATACTTTTATATTATAATTACTTTCATCATTTTCATAAACTACGCATAATTTATCATCAAACAAATTAAACAATAGACTTTCAAACGATAAATCAATATTTTTCTCTGTTTTTTTCTTGCTTTCAACGTTATAAACAAAAAACTCCTGTGATGTTTTTGCCTTGTTATCTCCCAGTACATAAATATTTTCACCTGACTGCACTACGTCTGATACATATGAAAAATATTCATCAAACTTCAGTATACCTGTACTGTCATCTTTTAAATTTTCAGTATTTTTCTTGTTACTGTCAGATGTTTTAACAGTGTTATCACTTTTGCTGTTTACCGTATCAGGTACAACATTACTTTCTTTTGTTTCACTGCAACCTGTAAACAAAGTGATGCTTAAAATAAACGCTAAAATTCTTTTTCTCATAAGACACCTTTTTCTTCTTTAACCCTTATTAATGTGTCCGGTCAGCACCTTACTAACCGAACACATTTTTCTGTTATTTACATATTTCATATATAGCATTTGCTATTATCTTTGTATTCATACGCAGACTTTCGAGCGTGATAGATTCATCGTTTCCATGCATATTATTGACATCGCCCGGAAATTCCGCTCCGAATGCTACGCCACCCTCAATATCGTGTACATATGTTCCGCCACCGATTGCTTTGCAATATGTTTCAAGACCTGTCTGTTCATGATATACTTTGAGAAGTGTTTTTATAAATTCACTGTCCTCATCTACACAGTGCGGATCGTTTTCAAATTCAGTTTTTATTACAAGTTCTGACAAATGAAGTGCATTTTTGATTTTTTCTTTAATATCATCTTTATTTCCGCAGAGAGGATATCTGATATCCATTTTCATTTTAAAAGAATCTTCACTGTAATTTATAATGCTGAGAACAGCAGTAAGATCACCTGATTTTTCATCACTCATACAAATGCCAAGATGTTCACCGTTAAATTCATTGTGACTGAAACTTTCACTGATATTTTTGAAAAATACTTTCTCATCATTGTCAAGTTCAAGTTTTGAAATAAATTTTACAAGACCCGTTATCGCATTTTCACCCATTGACGGTGTAGAGGCATGTGCTGCAGTTCCGTTATAAACAATGCGTATACCGTTGCTTTCTTCAAAGATGGAAATATTTCCACTTGCCTTGTTTTTTAGATACTCATAGTCAAATCCGCTGACAACTGCGTCTGCATAAGCAGGAACAGCATTTACAACAGTTCCGCCTGACATACTCTTTATATGTGAAAATGAAATTTTTCTCTCAAAACCAAGCCTTAGCATTCCTTTTTCAATATTTATCACCGGATAATCTCCATCAGGCGTAAATACATATGGTGGCATTTTTTCTTTTTTCATATAATATTCCAGATCCGAAGAGCCACGTTCTTCATCACAACCGACTATAAATCTTACGTTGTGTTTAAGCTCGATTCCTGCTTCTTTTATTGCTTTTAAAGCGAACAGTACAGCCATAGCAGGCCCTTTGTTGTCAATAGCTCCCCTTCCGTAAAGTCTGCCGTTGTCTATCTGTGCTTCAAACGGAGTATAGCTCCAGTCCTTTTTAGTAACCGGAACAACGTCAAGATGACAAAGTACACCTAACTTTGCCGGCTTATCATTAAACTCTATAGTACCTACATAATTTTCAAAATTTTTAGTAGAAAATCCTTCTTTTTTTGCAATATCAAGAAAACAACCGAGAACCTCGGCACATTTTTCACCGTACGGCATTCCGGGAAGAGCGTCAGCTCCTACACTTGGTATTTTTATTATTTCTCCTAATCTTTCGAGAAGTTCATCAAAATTTTTATCAATAATCTTATTTAACATATTATTTTCCCTCTTTCATACGGTTTACCTTTTCTTCATCAGGTTTGACATATACAGTTGAATTATTTGTAAATATAACCATTCCTGGTTTTGCACCTGCCGGTTTCTTTACAAACTTTGCAAATGTATAATCAACAGGGACTTGTGATGAATTTCTTCCTTTGCTGTGATAAGCGGCAAGCATTGCTGCCTCTGCTATTGACTCTTCCGGAACTTCCTTTCCCTCTGTAAACAGTATAGCATGAGAACCGGTAATATCATGTGTGTGAAACCACAAATCACTCTTTCCTGCTGTTTTCAAAGAAAGTTTATCGTTTTGTTTGTTGTTTCTACCTACAAATACGACAAAACCGTCACTCGTTCTGAATTTCAGAGGAGGCTGTTCCTTAGGAGGTTTGCCTTTCATACGTGAAGATCTTATATATCCTTGTTCAGCAAGTTCTATTCTGAGTTCGACAATATCGGCATCTGTTTTTGCTCTTGTAAGTGAATCAAAAACACTTTCAATATACTGCAGTTCCTCTTCACCCTTTTGTATCTGTTCAGTAAGCTTTTTCTCTGCTGTTACAAGTTTCTTATATTCGTGATAATATTTCTGTACATTCTGAGACGGTGCCAGTCTTTCATCAAGTGAAATCTCCACTACAGGCATATTTTCATCATAAAAATTTTCAAGACTTACAGACTTATCACCTTTTGAAATTCTGTAAATATTAGCCGAAAGCAAATCTCCCATAAGTCTGAATTCTTCTTTGCGCTCACACAAAAGAAGTTCTTCACGCTGATTTGCAGTTCTTTTTCCTATACGTTCTATAAGACCCATAAGAAGCTTGAAAAGGTCATTTGCCCTTTGTCTGAGTCTTGCTTCATTATCACGTGCCGAATAAAAATAGTCAAGCGTATCACAGGCACTTTCCATCTTATAAGTAACCATTACCGAGCCGTACTGAGAAATATTTATAAAAGAAAAATCCTTTGGCATTCCTTCTTTTGTCTTTACTACAGTAAAATCTCCGCTTTCATCTTTAAGAGCTGATGCTGTACGTTTTATAATAAATATCAGTCTGTCTACAGTATCATCATCTATAAAAGATATATCCGCCTGTGTTCCTTTTGTAGCATAAAATGCCCATTCCCTTGCTATTACAGGAGATATACCCTCAAATATTTTTATAAGAACTTTTGAAAGTTCGCCTGATTTGAAATTTTTTATAGCTGTACGAATCTCATCATCTGTGCAGTCTGTAAATGAAAGTCTGCTGTCACGTGGTGGCAATTCGTATTCCACTCCGGGAAGTACAAGCCTGAGTCGTGACATTTCGGCGTCAACACGTTTAAGGCTGTCTATAACTTTTCCGTTTTGATTTATCAGGATCATATTTGAATGCTTACCCATGATCTCACAGGCAAGAGTAAGCCTGACTATATCACCAAGTTCATCTATTCCCTCAAAATCAAAAAAGAGTATTCTTTCAAATCCGTCTTGTCTTATATCAAGAAGTCTCGCACTTCCGAGATGTTTTCTCATAAGCATGCAAAACATCGGAGGCACTGCAGGGTTATCTATATCATTTTTGGTTATATGAACTCTTGCACTGTCTGCTGAAACCGAAACAAGAATACGACTGCTTCCGCCTTTGTATCTGAGACTTATTATCATCTGTTCTCTTGAAGGCTGATAAATCTTATCAACTCTCGAACCTATAAGAAATTCAAGCTCTTTTTTTACTTTATATAAAAATGCACCATCTAATGCCATTTTATTTCTCCTCTACACCAAAAACATATGAAACAACATCTCTGCAGGCTTCTGATGCCTGTATGCATATGCCTGTAAGATTTGCAGTAAGCACCTTTACAATATAATCAACAACTATCTTTTCTGTATAATAATGGCCACAGTCAAAAAGTGCTATGTCATTATTATAAGCGTCTATCCATATATCATGCTTTACATCACCTGTTATATATGCATCACATTTTTCCGACATCACTTCACCAAGCAAAGAACCTCCGCTTCCCGAACATATTCCGACTTTACGTATGGATTTTTCAGGACACGTATATCTTACAACCATGCAACCAAATATTTCTCTGAGTTTTTGAGCAAAAGTTTCTGCATTTATTTCATTTGATGAAAGTTCAGCTATACGTCCTGTTCCTGCATCACTGTTTTCAGAAAGTGGTATTAATGGTCTGACATCTTTTATCTCAAACTTTTCCTTTAACATTTGTACTATTATATCGTTTATTCCGCCAACAGCCATATCAATAGGTGTGTGTACACATATAGCCGATATACCGGCTGAAACCATTTTTACAGCAGGATTTTTTGATGACAGTTTTTTTATCGGTCTGAATATGATCGGGTGATGTGAGATAATAAGATTTGCTTTTTTGCGTACAGCCTCTTCTATAACATCATTTGTTATATCAAGTGCCACCAGAACTCCTGTAACAATATTTTCTTTGTCTCCTACAAGCAATCCTGAATTGTCCCAGTCATCTTGTGTTGAAAAAGGTGATATACTATTTATTATGTCATAAACATCGCCGACTGTTACATTATATTCATTGTCTAATATATCATTCATTTTTTTGATGACCTCCTCTGTTTTCAAAAGCACAGGGTTTGATTTACCTGATTTTTTTATACCTTCAGAAATATCCGAAAGCTGTTTTATTCTACGTGTAACATAATTTTTTGATTCATCTTTTGAAAAATCAAATTTTCCGAGATTTTCAGAAAGCTCATTAATTTTTATATGATATCCCGAATATCTGAGTACCATGACAGTATATACAAAATCATTATCTGTTACCGCTTCTTCTCTTACTATTTCATAACCGTTTTCATATATCCACTTTCTCATAAAAGTTATCTTTGTCATAGGCTGAACTATAATATTAACATCATTTTTTAACCATTCTGCGTCATTTATGATATTGCTTATTGTTTCAGCACCCATTCCGGCAATTATGACATCGGTTATATTTTCCGGATTTACTTCTTTTAATCCATCGGATTTTACAAGTTCTATCTTACTTAGCAGTTCAAATTTTTCTAAAGTAGCTTTAGCAGAACGAAGCGGTCCGTCAGCGATATCTGCTGCAACTGCACTTTCGCATATACCGTTTTTGACAAGATAAGCCGGAAGATATGCGTGGTCTGTTCCTACATCACATACTTTACCTTTACCGCTTACCATTTTGGCACATTTTAAAAGTCTCTTATCTGTTAAAATAAAAAACATCTCCTTTATTTTTAGTGTATTACGAACAAAAAACGGCATCATCTTCAGATACCGTTTTTTTAGTATATTAGAGATTTGCTATAAATTCATTCATCTTGTTTACAAAATCGTCTGAATTAACTCCATGAACCGCACACGCTTCTTCGAGTGATTCGCCTCTTGCAGAAGGACAACCGAGGCAATGCATACCCATATCCATAAATAAAGGTGCAGTCTGTTCGCACTTATCAAGAATATCTCCGATAATCATATCTTTAGTTACTTTAAAATCCATTTTTTCTTCCTCCGGAAATTAATTTTTTCTGAAATTTTTTATTTCAACTGTTGTATAAGGTTCAACAGCATCATGTATAAACTGGACACACATAGTCATATATCCTATATTAGTATTATGTACAAGATCATACTCTATATCATAAGTGAGATCATTTACTTTATTTACTCTATAGAGTTCTTTTTTTTCGATTATGTGTTTTTCGTACGGATTGTCAGGGAGCAGATCAGGATTTTTTTCAAAATATTTTTCAATCTCACTGATGTTCATATAAGACGTATCTACGATATCTGAAAACACATCATATCTCTTAAAATGAATAAGTCTTATCATATCCCTTGCTACCTGATAAAATGCCTCTGCTTGTCTTGTTTTGTCTGCAATACCTATCATAATTTTTTCACCCCTTAAATTTTAAATCACCCAATTTTGTTTTTTGTTTTCTGTTATACCCAAAACAGAAAATATGCCGATCATAAACAAATACAATCACTTCCTGTTTGATCGTACTTGTTAAAATGTTTTCCCCGCTTTTTCGTTCTGATAACAATAAACTATTTTTTAACAGATGATAAAAGAAAAAAAGCGCAACCGATAAAAAGGCTACGCTCTGAAAAATTTCTTAATCTTCCTTCTTTGCAAAGCATTCACTGCAGTATACAGGACGATCCTCTCTAGGCTTAAACGGAACCTTTGCTTCACCGCCACAAGCTGCGCATGTTGCGATAAACATTTCTCTTTCACCCTTAGCGGAATTTTTTCTTGCTGTACGACATGCTTTACATCTCTGTGGTTCATTTTCGAAACCTTTTTCAGCGTAGAACTCCTGTTCACCTGCTGTAAATACGAAGTCTGCTCCGCAATCCTTACAAACTAATGTCTTGTCTTCAAACATTTCAATTACCTCACTTATGAGAATTTTTTTAGACCACGGACGGATTTGCACCGCCACCTTTGATAAACAACGCTCTGGAATTAAGCTACTGGGCCATATATCTGATCAGTAAAAACCAATCTGCTTAAAAATGGTCTGCTCTCCAAATGGTCTCAAGCTTACGTCCAACCCTTTGCATTGTTTTATCACAGTAAGGGAAAATACAAACTGACAAGCTGTTAATTCCGTATGTGGAGCCCCTTCATCCAAACCCACACGCCTACGAAACACGTAAACGGTAAGAAATAGTAAATCCTTTTTTGTTAATCTTATACCATCGAATCAAAAATTAATCGTAAAAATAATTACTAAAAAACCATATAACTATTTTAATACAACAAAATCATTATTTATTGAATATCATCAAGTAAAAAGCACCATCTTGATAAGCTATTGTTTATTATAACGGTATTTTTAAAATTTGTCAAGAGTTTTTTTACATATTTTCATAATTCAAATGCAAAATGTTAGTTTTAATATTTAGCAAATACTTTTTTTGTGCATTTTCAACAACGTTTTTCACCTATTTATCTGATATTTTTAGGTAATAAAAAAATTTATTGATAAATCTAACGCATTTCTTGTATATTTTTATGTTTATTTTCTGCCTGCAAAAAAATATTTCTATTATATTTTGAGATATTTTCATTTATATGTGTTGAAATCAATTTTGCAATATGGTATAATTTAAATCATAGGACTTTACAACTTCAAATGTATCGTCGCACATTTTCAGAAAGGAATTCTATTAATTATGAAACTAACCGGCTCACAGATTATTATTGAAGTTTTGATTGAACAGGGCTGTGAATGCATTTTCGGTTATCCTGGTGGTCAGGTTATCAATATATATGATGCCCTCTACCAGAGCAGAGACCGAATAAAGCACATTCTCACTGCTCATGAACAAGGCGCTGCTCATGCTGCCGACGGCTATGCAAGAGCAACAGGCAAAACCGGTGTCGTCCTTGCAACATCCGGACCTGGTGCTACAAATCTTGTCACTGGTATCGCTACAGCTTATCTCGATTCAGTCCCTATGGTCGCTGTAACCGGAAACGTGCCTTGCAGTCTTCTCGGCCGTGACAGTTTTCAGGAAGTAGATATATGCGGAGTTACGCTCCCTATTACAAAGCACAATTATATAGTTAAGGATATAAATGAGCTTGCAGATACTCTCAGAGAGGCTTTCAGAATAGCAAAGTCCGGCAGACCCGGTCCTGTACTCGTTGACGTACCAAAAGATGTTCAGATAGCTACTACAGAGTTTGAAAACAAACCTGTTGAACCAGCTTTTGAAAATGTAAAGGCTGATGACGATGATCTTGCAAAGGCTGTTGAAATGATAAACAAGGCTCAAAAACCTTATATCTATTGCGGTGGCGGTGTAATATCAAGCGGTGCAGGAAAAGAAATTGAAAAATTCGCTGATGTTATAGATTCCCCTATCGGTTGCAGTATGATGGGTATATCTGCTGTTCCGTTCTCAAATCCGAGATTTCTCGGAATGCAGGGTATGCATGGTCACTATGCATCTTCAATGGCTCAGTCAGAAGCCGATCTTCTTATAGCAATAGGTGCAAGATTCAGCGACAGAGCTACAGGAAATAAAGATGTATATGTAAGAAACTGTGATATAATACATATAGATATTGACGCAGCTGAAATCGATAAAAACGTTACAAGTCAGCTTGGTATTTCCGGTGATGTAAAGGAAACACTTGAAAAACTTATTTCTATGCTTTCACAGCAAAATCATCCTGAATGGTCTGCTGAAATCGAAAAGCTCAAGGAAAAAGAAGCTCAGACTATTAAAAAGTCTTCTGTAATGACACCATATGACATCATTGAAACAGTAAACACAAAAATGTCAGACGATACTGTAGTTGCTACAGACGTAGGTCAGCATCAGATGTGGGTTGCACAGCATTACAGATTTGAAAAGCCAAGAAAATTTGTTTCAAGCGGTGGTCTTGGAACTATGGGATTTGGTCTTGGTGCTGCTATAGGTGCTTACGAAGCAACTAAAAACCCTGTTGTACTCTTCACAGGTGACGGCAGTTTCGGAATGAACTTAAACGAACTTGCAACAGCTGTTTCAAACAACATTCCGGTTATCGTAATTCTAATGAACAACGGTGTTCTCGGAATGGTAAGACAGTGGCAGACACTTTTCTTTGACAAGCATTATTCAAATACTACACTTGAAAGAAAAACTGATTTCCCTATGCTTGCTGAAGCTTTTGGTGCTCTCGGATTTTCAGCACAGACAACAGAAGAACTTGCTGATGCACTTGATAAGGCTATAGCAGCTAAACGTCCTGCCGTTATCAACTGTACAGTAAATGAAAATGAATTTGTTCTCCCTATGCTTCCTCCGGGTGGCTCTATAGACAATATCATAACAGAAATCAACGGAGGTGAAGCTTGATGAAAAAATTTGTTTTCGCAATACTTGTTGCCAATAAATCAGGTGTTCTTACAAGAGTATCAAGCCTCTTTACCAGACGTGGTTTCAATATAGATACTCTCACTGTCGGCGAGACAGAATCACCGGAATTTTCACGTATAACCATCTCTATGATGGGAGACGAATACATAAAGGCTCAGCTTATGAAACAGCTTAGCAAACTTCACGATGTAAAGCATATTGAGATAATGCATCGTGACGAAACAGTTACTCGTGAACTTCTTCTCATAAAGGTGAAGAATTCTTCCGAAACAAGACAAGATGTTCTTTCGGCAGTTGACGTATTCCGCTCAAAAATAGTTGACTACTCTCCTGACGCACTCTGTATTGAGATCACAGGTGAAACATCAAAAATCAATGCTTTTATTGAGCTTGTAAAACCTTTTGGCATAATGGAGATGTGCCGAACAGGTATTGTAGCTCTTGAAAGAGGCTGTAACTGTCTGAGAAACGACTAAGTTTCAGGACGTACGCCCAATAAATCTATTTAATCATTTTTAAAGGAGTCTTAAATAATGGAAAATTCAGCAAAAGTATTTTATCAGGAAGATTGTGACTTATCCCTCCTCTACGGAAAGACAATCGCTGTTATCGGATACGGTAGCCAGGGTCACGCTCACGCTCTCAACGCTAAGGAATCACTCGGCGACAAGGCAAGAGTAATCATCGGTCTTTACGAAGGCAGTAAGTCATGGGACAAGGCTGTAAAGCAGGGCTTTGAAGTATTTACAGCTGCTGAAGCTGCAAAGCAGGCTGATATCATCATGATCCTCATCAATGATGAAAAGCAGGCTACTATGTACAAGAACGATATCGAACCAAACCTCAAAGCCGGCGATATGCTCATGTTCGCTCACGGTTTTGCTATTCACTTTGGTCAGATCGTACCTCCTGCAAACGTTGACGTAACAATGATCGCTCCTAAGGGACCTGGACACACTGTAAGAAGTGAATACCAGGCTGGTAAGGGCGTACCTTGTCTCGTAGCAGTAGCTCAGGACGCAACAGGTAAGGCTCAGGATATGGCTCTCGCTTATGGTCTTGCTATCGGTGGTGCAAGAGCCGGTGTTCTTGAAACAACATTCAGAACAGAAACAGAAACAGACCTCTTCGGTGAACAGGCAGTTCTCTGTGGCGGTGTTTGCGCTCTTATGCAGGCTGGTTTTGAAACACTCGTTGAAGCTGGTTACGATCCAAGAAATGCTTACTTTGAATGTATCCACGAAATGAAACTCATCGTTGACCTCATTTACCAGAGTGGTTTTGCAGGCATGAGATATTCTATCTCCAACACTGCTGAATACGGTGACTACATCACAGGTCCTAAGATCATAACAGAAGAAACTAAGAAGTCAATGAAGCAGATCCTCAAGAACATTCAGGACGGTTCATTCGCTAAGGAATTCCTCCTCGACATGTCTGCTGCAGGCGGTCAGGCTCACTTCAGAGCTATGAGAAAGCTTGCTGCTGAACATCCATCTGAAAAGGTTGGCGAAGAAATCCGTAAGCTCTATAGCTGGAATAACGAAGAAGATAAGTTTATCAACAACTAATCATTACTTCTGATGCTACTATAATCCGGTATTGACAAGCATTTATGCTTTATACGGGGTTGGCATTTATTCTAAAAAGATTACTGCTTTCCCGATTTGTGTAACTATATAATCGGGAAAGCGGTTTTATTTTAATAAAACAAAAAAAGGTGGAAGAAAAATGGCTAGCAATTTTTACTGCGACGGAGTAGATAAAGCTCCTCAGCGTTCACTGTTCAACGCACTCGGCATTACCAAAGAAGAAATGGAACGTCCTCTCGTTGGTATTGTTTCTTCATACAACGAAATAGTACCGGGACATATGAATATAGATAAAATAGTTGAAGCTGTCAAGCTTGGTGTAGCTATGGGTGGCGGTACTCCTGTAGTTTTCCCGGCAATTGCTGTATGTGACGGTATCGCTATGGGACACAAGGGAATGAAATATTCACTCGTTACACGTGACCTTATTGCAGATTCAACTGAATGTATGGCTCTCGCTCATCATTTTGATGCTCTTGTAATGATCCCTAACTGTGATAAGAACGTTCCGGGACTTCTTATGGCTGCTGCAAGAGTAAATGTTCCTACAATATTTGTAAGTGGCGGTCCTATGCTTGCAGGTCATGTTAAAGGAAAGAAAACGAGTCTTTCAAGTATGTTTGAAGCAGTAGGTGCTCATTCAGCAGGAAAAATGTCTCTTGAAGATGTAGAAGAATTTGAAAACAAGGCTTGTCCTACATGTGGTTCATGCTCAGGTATGTATACAGCAAACTCCATGAACTGTCTTACTGAAGTTCTTGGTATGGGTCTCAGAGGAAACGGTACTATTCCTGCTGTTTATTCTGAAAGAATAAAGCTTGCTAAAAAAGCTGGTATGGCAGTTATGGAACTTGTAAGAAAGAATATCCGTCCTCTTGATATAATGACAGAGAAAGCTTTCCAGAATGCACTTACAGCTGATATGGCTCTTGGTTGCTCTACAAACAGTATGCTTCATCTTCCTGCTATCGCAAACGAATGCGGTATAGAGATAAATCTTGACATGGCAAATGAGATCAGCGCAAAAACACCTAACCTCTGTCATCTTGCTCCGGCAGGTCATACATATATGGAAGACCTTAACGAAGCAGGCGGTGTATACGCAGTTCTCAACGAACTTACAAAGAAAAACCTCATCAACACAGATGTAATGACTGTTACAGGTAAGACACTCGGCGAAAATATAAGCGGTGTTGTAAATAGAAACCCTGAAATAATCAGACCTATCGAAAATCCATACAGCCAGACAGGCGGAATCGCCGTATTAAGAGGAAATCTCGCTCCTGACGGTTGCGTAGTAAAGAGAAGTGCTGTAGCTCCTGAAATGCTCAAGCACAGCGGTCCTGCAAGAGTATTTGACTGCGAAGAAGATACTATCGCTGCTATCAAGGGCGGAAAAATCAAAGCAGGCGACGTTGTAGTAATTCGTTACGAAGGTCCTTCAGGTGGCCCCGGTATGAGAGAAATGCTCTCCCCTACTTCAGCTATTGCAGGTATGGGTCTTGACAAAGACGTTGCTCTTATCACTGACGGACGTTTCAGTGGTGCTACCAGAGGCGCATCTATAGGTCATGTTTCTCCTGAAGCTGTAAGAGGCGGTACTATCGCTTATGTACAGGACGGAGATATTATCTCTATTGATATTCCTAACTATTCAATCAGACTTGAAGTTTCTGACGAAGAACTTGAAGAAAGAAAGAAAAATACAAAACTTCTTGTTAAGGAAGGCATAACAGGCTACGCTAAGAGATATGCCGCTATGGTATCATCAGCTGATAAGGGTGCTATCATAAACAAATAAAACTTCCCTAAAAAATTTTTTCTCATACGTTTTTACGGAGGCGTTAAATATTAATACCAATTTAAAAAATCTGTACTACAGAATGAATTCTCTGGTGATATTCAGAAATATCATGAACTGCCGTACTATGCAAAGTCTTTACTCATTATTAAAGTGCATATGTACCGATAACTTTTCACAGGAAGATGCTATACATCTTTATGCCGACTTTGTTGCAGACCTGTATCGCCATCACAATGATCTTGGAACTTATATACTAACTCTTATGCTTGAAGATGAAAATGTATATATGATAAAAAAGTCCCAAAAACTTGATATAAGCGATAAAATGCAAAAATGCCTTGAAAACGAACTTCTTATACTGAGTGATTTATCAAAACTTACATCAGAAGAAATAAAAAATGTGATCGGTTTTGACGGATTTTTGCCCGAATGGGATAACTCTCTGTATGATTTTGACGATGAATACCGCAAGCGTACAGAAAATGTTGAACGTTTCGGTTATGGAATATATGCAAAGTATCATATGTTTATAGTAAAAGACGGTGCAACAGTTCCTGTAAAATATCCTGATGAAATAGAACTTTCTGAACTTATCGGATATGAAACACAGAGAAATATGATAATAGAAAACACAAAAGCACTGATAAACGGTAAACCGGCTTCTAATGTACTCCTTACCGGTGATGCCGGAACAGGAAAATCTTCTTCTGTAAAGGCTATAGCAAATCATTTCAGAAACGAAGGACTCCGAATTATCGAAATCAGAAAAGATCAGCTTCGTGATATTCCACTTCTTATTGATAATCTCAGTAAAAATCCTTTAAAGTTTATCATCTTCATCGATGACCTTTCATTTGCATCAGATGATGATAATTTCAGTGCTTTAAAAGCTATACTCGAAGGTTCTGTTTCTGCCAGAGCATATAATATTGCAATATATGCAACCAGCAACCGTCGCCACCTTGTCAAAGAAAACTTTTCTGACAGAAACGGTGATGATATGCACAGAAATGACACTGTTCAGGAACTCATATCACTTTCAGAGCGTTTTGGTTTAAGAATCTCATTCTCCAAACCATCAAAAGATGAATATCTTAAAATCGTTCACGGACTTGCTGAGCAAAACGGTCTTAATATTGAAGATAAGGTTCTTGAAGACGGTGCTGAACGCTTTGCAATAGCCAAGAGCGGACGTTCGGCAAGGGCGGCAAAGCAATATATAGATAAAATGCTTGCAGAAACATTATAAAAAAACAAATTATAAATTGAAAAGAGTGTTAAAATATATGCTTACACTTGATAAAGTTTACCATGCAGGATATGTGTTAAAAAATGTTATCAGAAGAACCGACCTTATCCATGCACCTAAAATAAATACAGAAAGTGAGGTTTATCTTAAAACTGAAAACCTCCAGATAACAGGTTCTTTTAAAGTAAGAGGCGCTTACTATAAAATTTCACAGCTTAGTCCCGAAGAAAAGGAAAAGGGCGTTATCGCCTGCTCCGCCGGAAATCATGCTCAGGGTGTTGCTCTCGCTGCTACCGCTAACGGCATAAAATCATTGATTTGTCTGCCTGATGGTGCACCTATCTCCAAGGTTGAGGCAACAAAGAGCTACGGAGCTGACGTATGCCTTGTAAAGGGAGTTTACGACGATGCTTACAACATGGCTTTAAAACTCAAAGAAGAAATGGGATATACATTTATTCATCCTTTTGATGATGAAAACGTAATAGCAGGTCAGGGTACTATCGGTCTTGAACTCCTTGATCAGCTTCCTGATGTTGATGCTGTTATAGTGCCGATCGGCGGTGGCGGACTCATCTCAGGTGTTGCTTTTGCTTTGAAGTGTTTAAAACCTGAAATCAAAGTTTACGGTGTTCAGGCAAGCGGTGCTCCAAGCATGGTTGCATCTGTAGAAAGCGGAAAAATCGAATGCCTTGACTCTGTATCAACTATAGCTGATGGTATCAAAGTAAAAGAACCGGGCGTAAATACTTTTGAAATGTGCCAGAAATATGTTGATCAGATAGTTACTGTAACTGATGATGAAATTTCCTCTGCTATACTTACTCTTATCGAACAGCAGAAACTTATCGCCGAAGGTGCAGGTGCAGTTGCAGTTGCTGCCGCAATGTTCAACAAAGTACCGATCAAAGGAAAGAAAACAGTATGTATCGTATCGGGCGGAAATATAGATGTTACTATTCTTTCAAGAGTTATCAAGAGAGGTCTCCTCAAATCAGGACGCTCAGATTCAATAAATATCGAACTTATAGACAAACCGGGTCAGCTTAAGGACGTTTCAAGAATCATTGCTGATCTCGGCGGAAACGTAATAGCTATTCACCATGAAAGAGCTAACGAAGGTTCCGATATCATTGGCTGTTATCTTAGAATCGTTCTTGAAACTAAGGACTTTGAACACAAAATGGCTATAAGAAATGCTCTCGTAGCAGAAGGTTTCAAAATAGTTGAATAATAACGGAGGAATAAATTATGTCAAAAACAATTTACACATCAAACGCTCCCGAAGCTCTCGGACCATATTCACAGGCTATTGTTACAGGAAATCTCGTATTTACATCAGGTCAGATCGCTATCAATCCTGCAACTAACACTGTTGAAGCAACAGACATCGAAGGTCAGACTACTCAGGTAATGAAAAACCTCGGTGAAGTTTTAAAAGAAGCCGGTTCTTCTTTTGATAAGGCTGTAAAGACAACATGTTTCCTTAAAAATATGTCAGACTTTGCTGCTTTCAATAAGGTTTACGGAGAATACTTCACATCCAAGCCGGCTAGAAGCTGTGTAGCTGTTAAGGAACTTCCTAAGGATGTTCTTGTTGAAGTTGAAGTTATTGCTGAAATAGGTTAATGGGATATATTTTGTAAAATATAAAAACGACAACAGATTTATGGTCTGTTGTCGTTTTTTGGTATACACCCTACATAATCCACTTTTTCATCAAAGCAAAATCCATTACATTTATTTTTCCGTCTCCGCTTATATCTGCCTGTGATTTATCCTTTAAATACATCTTTATCATAATTCATCAATTAACTTTGAAAGGAACTCCTTAAGTCTTGCCAAATCACAAAGGGTTAATTTACCATCTTTATCCACATCGGCAAACTGCTGGTGGTACTCCGGAATTGTTGCATCGCCTAAGAGATACAATGACAATTCTGTCAGATCAGTAAGATCTACAACTAAATCATAATTCAGATCCCCAAGAATATGAGCTCCGATTGGTTGAACAAACGGAGGACGGGTAACAGCAGGACCAACAACCGAAGGCGCTTCATCTATTAAGCCCACTCCTGTAACAGATTCAAGTTCACATACTTTAACAAGCTGTTCTTCTGATATTGTCGTATATACATATAAAAGTGAATTTCCTTTATCGTAATCAACTTTTTCAAAAGAATATATATTCAGAGGAGAAAATGTTTCAATAACATAATACTTGCATTCAGATTCTGACATTTCCTTAGTTGATAAGCTAAGAGTGATAACTACTCTAAATTTATCTTTTTCTTCTCTTATCGAAGTAATCAGAGCCTGATTTGTTATTTTACCATTGTATTTTACAGCTTCTTCTCCTGTGGATACAGTTACATAACACTTAGTTAATTTTTCTGCCGACTTAATCTGTTCATATGTCAGTAAAGCTTTTATATTATATCTTAAGCCGGACGGTACTATCTCAGCATCACTTCTTTCGATACCTATCTCCGAAACTATTCTGTCAAGTTCTTCATTAATCTTTAAAGAACGATATTCCAGACGTTTGGCTTCAATATCAGGGTCGAATATTTTACCGGTTTCATTTATCTGATAATTTAATGTTCTGACAATACTTTTGGCTTCTTCCTGAGTTTTTCCTTCTTCAATGAGTTCTCCCTCATATTTATCTAAAAATTTTACATTAAAATCATCAATCAACATTACAGAAACCAACCATGGAGTTTTCTGTATTTCCGACTGATTTTCCACACTCTCAGAAATTGCAACAGAATCTGAAAGTTGAAATTCTGTTTCGTTAGCATATACCGAAATTATATTTGCTGATAGAATTGAAATACTCATCAGACCTGCAAATAAAGATATAGTTTTTTTCATAAAAATCACACTCCTGATTTTCTTCGATTTTAAATAAAATTTTAGAGCACCTGTTTATTTTACCAAATTCTTTATCACGTCCTTTTTTACTGATATTTTGCAAGAATATCTCTTATTTTATCACCTTTCTCTTTACCAATAATGAATGCATATTCTTTTGTACCATACCTAATTACAACTATATTTTTTTCAGTGAGTTTTATCGTGATACGGATATCAGAAATATATTCATAATCAACCCAAAATACATCATTGTTCCCTGTTTTAGAATACGAAGAAGTACCTAATGCCATATCATCCGGATCACTTAATATAACAGAAATTTCTTTTTCATCAGCATCTGATAAAGTATATTTTTCAGACACTATTTTCAGTTTATTTATACCGGAATCATTCATAAACTGTTTAAGAGAAGCTGTCTGATAATTTCGATTCATATATGCAACATAGTAATCAACATTTTCAAAATACATAATTCTCATAACTTCTGAAGAAATGCTTTTAAATGAATATTCATCAAGTAAATATTCAGAATCCATAGGACCTGAAAATTTAGTTTTCTGAATAAATTCACTTACCTGATCTTTTGAAACTATTCCAATCCTGTTCAAAATTTTATTATCTTCATACGTCAAAAAGGCAGGAAATGAATATAAGGTAATGTTACCGGACGTAACAGTGGAAATAAAAGTGGAAGTTTCTATTGGTATCGTTTCGGTACTATTTATAGTAGTATTAGCAGGCTTGACAATGGAAGGGATATATGTCGCCGAAGTATCAGACGGAACAGTTGATATAAAAGGAGAAGTTTCAATTGGTATAGTATCAGTATTATTTGTAGTATCATCAGTAGGCTTGACAGTAGAGGGGATATATGTCGCCGGTGTATCAGACGGAACAGTTGATATAAAAGGAGAAGTTTCAATTGGTATAGTATCAGTACTATTTATAGTATCGTCAGCAGGCTTGACAGTAGAGGGGATATATGTCGCCGAAGTATCAGACGGAACAGTTGTGTTTTCCGATTCAGAATAGCTGACATCTGTCTCTGTTGGTAACTGACTGCTTTCTTCAGGTGATTGCTGTGTAGTTATCGTATATGTATTTATTATATCTGTTTTCTTTATCAATGTTTCATCTGATTCTACAGGTGGATTTGTTGTATCATCTTTACTTTCATTTGTAATTTTGCTTTCAGAGATATCTGTTTTTTCAACCGATGATAGACTTTCGCTTTCCGATATGCTTACCTCTGAGTCAGTTTTATAACAAGTAATTGTTTCTTCTGTTTCAGATTTTTTTGTAACTGATGTAACAACATAAATACTCTTTTTTTCAAGATGATGTTTATTATTAAAAAATGTAAAACAATTAACAACAATACACATAGCAACCACAGCAACTGATACTGATGAAAGAATATGTATCAATTTTCTGGTATTGTAATCAGGATTAAACTGTTCTGCTTCAGCTATGTATTTATCATCTATTTTTCCAATAGCCTCCTGAAGTTGCTCTGCATTCATTATACTCCCACCCTTTTTTTAAGATAATCTTTCAACTGCTTTCTGACTCTTGAAAGCACAACTCTTATATTTTCTTCACTCATCGAACATTGCTTTGAAATATCAGGGATACTGTCAAAGTACCAGTATCTTCGAATAAAAATATAACGCTTTTCTTTATTTAATATTCCAAGAAACTCATTAAGAGCTACTACGACTTCTGACTCATCAAATTTTTCTTCTGTATTATTTTTGCCGTCCACACATTCTCCAAGTTCTTCAAGCGAAAAACTAAGATCTTTTTTTCTTTTTTTACTTTTTAGAATCCTGTATTTATTAAGTGAGTGATTTCTTATAATCTTAAATAAGAATGAAGAAAGAAAACTTGGTCTTTCCGGAGGCATCAGATTCCATGCAGTCAGATAAGTATCATTCAGGCACTCTTCTGAATCCTGAATATCATTTAAAATAGAATTAGCAATATACAGACACCGGTTTCTGTATTTTTTATCTGTTTCTGATATCGCATTTTCTGAACGTGCCCAGAAAAGATCAATTATCTTTTCATCTTCCATAACCATTCAACTCCTTTATTCAAGCTTATATATATAGTGTAAAGTTAGCTTCAATTGTTACAGCTTGGCAAGCAATTTTGTTATAAATCACAAATATCTCAAAATATTTTATTTATTATAACTATTTATTATCAAAAATAAGCAGACGCACACACATCTGCTTATCATTACATCAAAATTTGTATTGTATTTAACATTTTAAATTAATGTATCATTTATTCTGGCACATTAATTATCCTCTGTGCTTTCCAATGACTTATTATACTTGCTTATAAGCTCTTCCATTCCGCTATCACTAAGCCCACTGCACTTTTGAATTATGTCCAACGATACTCCACTTTCCAGCATTTTGAGAGCCATTTCAATAGTCTTTTCAATCTTTCCCTCTTCTTTGCTCTTAGCACCTATTTTTTACCATATTCCTCTAAAGCGAGTTTCTGCATTCGTTCCATTGCATCATACACATCGAAAAATTCCACAGTTTCTGTCTGTACCTGATCCATAATTGCACCTACTTTCTCCATATTTGTTTTACCTTTTATCATCATATTACGTTTTTGCTCTCTCCCCTACATGATCCACTTTTTCATCAAAGCAAAATCCATTACATTTATTTTTCCGTCTCCGCTTATATCTGCCTGTGATTTATCCTTTAGTGACTCTTTTTCTGATAAAAGTAAGTATCTTTTCAAGATGATCAGATCATGTATATCTGCTTTAGCATCTGCATTTACATCTCCTACGATTTCAGGCACGCCTGGTATTGGGATAAGGGTGAATATTTCTGTGTATGTGTGAATGGGGTTATATACGTGAACGTCGTATTCGTAGGTAACTGCCTTTGTAGTATCGGTTACTGTAATGATGCTTCCGTCAACTTCGGCATTTGTCCAGTTTCTTGTTCGGCTCATGTCAAAGTCTTCTGATATATTTTTCATATCAAATCGTCTGCCAAACAGAGAAATTTCACGGAAAATACCATCGGCGTTCATATTTCTGAGATTTTCCTTATCTGAAAAATCGATGTGCAAAATATTTGTTTTTGAAATTCCTATAAAATTTATTAACGGACAATCGCTCATATCTAAATCAGTCAGTTTATTTGCTCCGATATTAAAATCGACTAATTTTATACATCCGCTCAAATCAATTTCTTTGAGTTCGTTTCCAAAACAGTTAAGTTTCTGCAATGTTGAAACTCCGTTTACATACAGTTTTTTCAGTTTATTTTTTGCACAATGCAGTTCAAGAATAGATTTGCAGTTTCTGATATCCAGTTCTTCTATACAGTTATTTTCACAGTAAACTTTTATAAGCTTGTCGTTGCCTGAAAACACAATATTTTCGATTTTATTTTCATTGCAATAGGCTCTGTACATATTTGAGCAACCGCTCAGATCAAGAGTTTTTATCTGATTTTTTTCACAATTAAACTCTATAAGCTGATCACATCCCGCCAACTCAAAAGTTTCAAGAAGATTTTGCTCACAATTTACCATACGCATTTTCTTGCTGTTTCTGACATCAAGTGATGTGAGTTTATTCTCCTTGCAGTACAATTCTTCGAGATTTACGCAATTACTTGTATCTAACTGTGTAAGTGCATTTTTTTCACAATTTAACTCTATCAATTTATTGCAATTGCTGATGTTAAGGTTTACAAGATTATTTGAGCGACAATTTAAATCAATAAGTAACGGATTGTTGCTAAGATCAAGTTCTGTCAATAAGTTTGAGGCGCATGACATTATATAAAGGTCTGTATTTTTGCTCAGGTCTATCTCTTTTATTTTGTTTCTGCCAAATCTGAAATAAGCCAGATTTTTATTGTGACTTACATCTAATTCTGTTATAAGGTTATTTTCGCAATCAAGAGTTTCAAGTTTGGGAAAATGCTCTATTCCAATAACATTTGTCACTCCTGTTCCCTTTACTTCAATAGCAGTGATCTCCACTATCTCCTCGCCTGTAAGAATATCATCATCTGTTTTATCAAAATTTTCATCTATGTATTTTCTGAAAATGCTATCTGGAAAATTTATTCCGTTTATCTCTACAGGACTGTATATTTCATTATAGTTCACGTCTTCTTCAAATTCATATGCAGAAGCTGTATAATTTGAAATATTACTAAAAGAAGATAACATAATAAGACAGGAAACTATTTTTATTTTCAGATTTTTTATTCTCATAAATTTTTTCACGCTCTTTCCTTTTAAGTATTGCATATATAATTTATGATATATCATTTATATAAATAAATCAAGTGCAAAATTCGCAAAAATACAGCACCACCGTACCCGAATTGATACGATGATGCTGTATTTTTTTAAATATATTTTAATAACTCCTCACGAATTCCGTCCATTCTTTTATCAGAAAAACCGAAGTTCATCTCTTTGTAACTCCACAAACTTCTGCCGATATTATACTTTTCAAATACGGCATTAATAACTTTATACCATCTCAGAGTTTCCTCAGGAGATACGACATCTATTACTCCGTATTCGCCACAATATAATACTGTATTATTTTCCTTTGCAGAATCAAGTGCAGATTTGAAAAGTTCTTCAAAGTATTCTTCGTTTATATTGCTTTCATCAAAGCTATATCTTTCTGACGGGTTTATATCAGGTGTCCAGTGCGCTCCCTGATGTGTAAATTTTAATGGCTCATAACAGTGGAAATTGTATATAACCTTGTCATCATAAGGTTTTCCGATATCACAAACTGCAGATACGGCATTGTTGTGATATCCGCCTATAAGAATAAATGTATCAGGAGCTTTTTCCCTTATACGTTTTATACACTCGGTCGATATTCTTTTCCATGACTCCATAAAAGCTTTTTCTGTTACTTCATTGAGAAGTTCAAACATGATATGATCATGGTATTTTCCGTAACGTGATGCAAGTTCAGCCCATATTGAATAGAAAATTTCCTGATATTTTTCATTTACGAAAAATCCGCTTTCTTTTTCTCCAAAATCAAAAGAAAAACCGGGTGTCTTGTGAAGATCAAGAACTACATTCAGATCATACTTGCGACAAATATCATAGATTTCATCTATCTTTGAAAATCCGTATTCACTGAAGCTTCCGTCTTCGTTTTGCAATACATTATAATCCAATGGTATACGTACATGGTCAGCGCCCCATGATGCGATTTTAGCTATATCCGGCTCTGTTATAAAAGTTTCTGTTCTCTGTCTGCTGTAATCACACTGGGAAAGCCAGCCACCGAGATTTATACCTTTATAATAACCTAATTTTTTTAACATGATATTCCACCTTTCAGGCCAAAAGAAAAATTTGCTTTACATGATTAATATACCACACCGATTAAAAAAATAATATCATTAATATATCTTTTTTATCACATTATTGTTGTGTTTATTGTTTTTATTCGCCTGATTTTAAAGTGATAAATTTTTCTTCAAAATCTTCATTGTAACCCATACATATAATGTCACTTTCATTTACAGGAACTATATGATGTGCGTCTGTGATACCCAATTTACTGAAGTTTAAAACCGGCTCAAATTTTTCATTTGAAATATCATATTTGTATAATTCTTCAGAAAGTTTGCAATAAACCGTATTTTCTGAAAATCCTCTGTAAACTTCTGCTTTTACTGTTTCTGATGAAATTTTGGGATAATCAAAAATTACAGTATTTTCTTTTATCTCACCTTCAGAGTTAAAATCTTTTATAATTAACTTATCTTTTTCTGTAAATGCTATTTTTACTGTTTCATTTTCATTGCTTATTATATCAAAATCAATATAATCATCAGAAATTTTCTCTTTTATAACTGTTTGAGATTTTTCATTTACCACAAGTAAAACGTTTTGTGGCACTGAATAAGACATATCGGTGTATATGATACATATATCACCGATATCAGATACAGAAAAAGATTTTGCTACTATATCGTTTTCTTCTCCGACAGCTTCTGTTATATCAACTGAATTTATAAATTTTCCGCTTGCGTCATAACGGCTTACAATATAAGACTTCACATATGTGTATTCATCATCTTCAGATATGATTTTTTCACTGTTTTCAAAGCAGAACATTTCTCCGTTGTCACTGACATATAAAACATCTATATATCCTTTACTGTTTATCGTACTTATATCAAGAGAAGTAAATTTTTCAGAACCGTCATACATATATATATCTATCATATTGTCGCTGACACTGCTTGTACTTATAAGCATATCGCTTCCCGATGAATAATAATTTGAAATATCCATTTCTTGATTATTGTTTTCATCATACTGTCTTATAAGAATCGCTTCTTCTTTTTCGAAATCATATCCGTATATTCCGTCTCCGCTAAAAGTTTCATATACTATATCATACTCTGATATTCCATGATAAATTTTTGATATATCATCTATATCATGTTCACCGATAACCTTATATGTATCTTTATCAACAGAATATACTTTTTTAAGGGGACTTTCATCTGATATTATTACATTTAATTTTTCATCATCTGTTAATATAAAATCAGAAATATACTCATTTTCTGTTTCATTGTAAGAAAACTTTCCTTTTACATTATATGAAGAATCAACCTTATAAAGATTTGTTTTTCCCTGAATATGAAGCGAAGATATCAACGGTTCTGTCTTTTGCGTCAGCACATAAATATTTCCGCTTTTATCACCTGAAATTTTCACAACAGCGTCATCGGTTTCAAGTTTCATTACACTGTCAAGTGATATTACTTTATCATTTCCGTTGTCATCAAATATATGAACATTATTTATCACATTATCGCTTTCTACAGGCTGTACAACTTCAAGAATGCAAAGTTGCCCTTCACTATCAAAAAACATATCGGAAACATTTGAAAAATCAAGTTTATATTCATTGATCATACTACCTTTACGGTCTGTCAATGCAACAAAGTTGTTATACTCATCATCGGCATAACATATGTACACTTTGTCATCTTTAAAAATAAAATCATTTATATACTGTTTGTTTATATCAGGCTTATACGGAGATAAAGAATCCGATAATATATCTAAAAACCAGAAGTCTTCTGTCACATACGACTTGTCTACATAAGCTGAAATATAAAATTTATTATCAGATGCTTTCAGTTCGTTGACAACACTGATCTCATCGGGTATATCTGAAAAATCAGCACTATAATTTATAATCGGTATATTTTCAGGAACACTGACTTCAGAACTATTATTTTTCTCCTTATCACACCCTGAAAACAGCAAAACGGGTAACATCATAAAAAAAAGATACTTTTTACTTTTCATAAATCCTCCCCATTCACAATTGGCAAAAATGCAGGAAGTACCTATTCCTGCATTTTTGTTTTTTTATTAAAATCAGCCTATTTCTTTGAGGTAAAGCGAAACTTTACTCTGTACAGCATCTGCTGTTTCCTTGGCACTCTGTCCGCCTTCAATAAATATATCATACTGCTCATCAATGATTTTGATTATTCTCGAATCTGAAAGCACGAGTTTTGAAGAATCTATCATATTTACAAGACTATCTGCCAATTCACCGTCAACAGCTTTAAGAGTTACCTCTTCACCATCATATGTGTAAGAAGTATTATCTCCCTTTGCATATTCACTCTGATGTTTTTTTAGCGCTTTTTCATAAGAAGCTTTTCTTACCGGGAAAGCAGACATGTACTCTTCAAACAAAGCGTCCTGTTCTTCTTCAAGAATAAGTCCTCTTAAAAACTGCCATGCAGCATCTTTTAACTGAGATTTTTCTGATATTGCTATCAAACTGTTTGCTTCAATAATTGAACCGCCAACACCTTCTTTAGTAGGATATCCCTTAAATGTTGTTTCTTCTCCTACTACAACACTTTCAAATTCAGAAACTGTATCAAAGTTATAGATATGTAACTGATCAGCCAGACATTTGTTCTCTTTGAATCTATACATCTGTTCACGATAAGATTCTTCATCAAACATCTTGTCGTTACCGTCCTCTTCTTCTACACCACTTTCTTTGGCAAACTCCAATACTTTCTCAAAAGTACCATTGCTAAAGTCACATGTCTTGGAATCCAAGTCTACAAATTCATGTAAATTTCCTGTTACAAGTATATCGAAAATCTCACGCGTTGATGCTTTGTAGAAAATATTTTCTCCGCCCTTGTTTTCAACTAACTCAAAGAACTCATCATATGTCCAGCCCTGCTCTTTACCAAGTTCGGAAGCTTTTCCTGCAAGAGTATTTATTGTGAAGGATGTAGGTAACTGATACAGCTTTCCTTTTGTAGAACAAGCGTCAAATACACCTTCAAAGTAATCTTCTCTCTTTATTTCGCCGTCTTTTTCAAAATATGTATTAAGATCCACAAACATACCTTTAGTAGCATACGCACTAAGATCTACATCATAAGAACCAAGTACTATATCAGGAATGTCACCCTCAAGTATATCTGTATTCAGCTTTGTCGCGCCTGAAAAATATTCATCTTTTTCTGAGTCATACTTACCATACTTAGAGTAATCATTTATCTGTATTCTGTACTCTTCATTTTTTTCATTAAATTCTACAATGTTATCATAAATATTGCTGTAAGCAATGTTTTCGCCTGCAAGAGTTATTATCTTCTTGCTGTTCACTTTCTTAAGAGTTTCTTCATCTGCTCTTGTAAGCTTTGCAAATTTCACACCATAGTTATCTTTTTCGTCATTGGAGTAATATGAACACAATATGGTATCATTATCAATAAGGAGCGCACTGTTCATATCAAGATTTACATCAGAATCTACCCAGTTTATAATTTCTGTAGACTTATTATCAACCAAATTGAAGCCATAATAACCATCAGTTCCTGTATAATAAAAATCGTACTTGTCATCGCCCTTTAACATATTATACAAAGCAGAATCATCGATTTCGATTTCAAGCGGACTGCTCATAGAAGAATTTTTAAAATCAACTTTTGACATCATCGCACCGCTGTGTTCTTTATCTCTGTAAGTAATATATATATCACTTGAAGTGTTTATAATGCCCATGCAGTACTCTACTTCTTCGCCAAGTTCTATTTGGCTTATTGTATTACATTCTTTATCAAGCTGTAAAACAACATATTTCTGTACATCTTCTTCATATATACAAATCATAACATATATATTATCACCGGAAACTACAAGATCGTCTACGTTACTGTCACCGAAAGAAGTATCTCCTATTTCTCCTATTTTAACGTTTTCTCCGTCTTTTACAGCATAGATTATGTGCTTACTTTCATACTCATATTCGCCGTCTTCATTTTCACTTTCATCATATACAGTTGCTACAGAATATACTGTACCTTCATCATCACAGCTAAAAGCAGAAACATATCCGCCGTCCTCGATATTAAGGGGTATTGTTTCCTGGATATTACAATCTGTATCAAGTTTGTAAAGTACTTCACCTGACGAATCACCATATACTTCAGCAGAAAGCAACATCTCATTGCCTGAAAGGAAACCTGAATAACATTCATCAAACTCAGGTGCCAGTGCTTCACCGTAAGCTGCTATCATTTCGCTTTTTTCTTCTGAAAGCAGATATCCCTTCAGACCATCAGCTGAGTTGAAAATAAAGTCATATTTATCATTTTTAGAAGTCATATATATCATAGGATACTCAGCATCTGTTTCAACTTCGTATCGATTTAAAACAGCACCGTCATTCTGATCAAGCTCATTTACAAAACATACACCTGACTGATCATATTCGTATGAAACAACACACGGATTTCCATTTTTAGCCACAAACAATCCTGACATTTCACCCGGCATATCACTAAAATCATTTACAGAATACTCTATCTGCATTGATGAATTGATTTTATGAAGACTATATGTCTCTTCTTCTATCGATACAGAAATACCATAATAGCCTCCATCTCCTGATGCAAGCATCATAGCGAGTATTTCACCTTCCGAAAGATCAAGATTTTCTGAAACATTTATTTCCTCTTTCTTTTCAAGAGTTTCAGGATCGTACTTTACTGTTAAAACATTTTCTTTTCTGGCTTTATAACTCATAAGCATAACATTGAGCATTCCGTCAGCATCAAAGAACATACTTGTAATATTAGTATTTTCTCCTAGTTTACAAGTGTTTTTTATTTCAGATGTTTTTCTGTCCATTACACAGAACATCATATTGTATTCTTTATCATAATAAGCAATATAAATATTGTCATTATTCAGAGAGAGAGAACAAATATATTCACATTCTATAGCACTTACATCTATATCTTCAACAGCACCTGTTTCAAGATTTATGATACTGGCAAGCTGTACAGAACCGGATTCACTCTCTGCAAATCCTTTACAATAAACGCTTCCGCCGGAATATACCATATTATCAATATAGGCCATAGCTCCCGGACCGTCAAGCTTCTTAGTCAGAAAATAATTCTTTATCTCTCTAGCAGAATTTACATTAGAAGATGAAGAGTTTCCCGACTTTCCTGATTTACCTGATTTACTGTCGTTACAACCTGTAAATACTGAAGTCATAACAGCCATAGCAATAAACGTACTTAATACTTTTTTAGCAACATTGATTTTACTCATATCTGCTTTCCTTTCCATCAATCAAATTTACATCAACATCAATATAGTCACGCGTTCTTTTCTTATAAGTGTATTTATCAGTAAGCATCTCAATGAAAGGCTTAAGGTGCCATTTCCTATTGAGGTAACACTTAGCAATAAATATGATAACAGTTATTATTATATAAGTTGCTGCAATTATCATAAAAACAAATAACAATGTCAGACGTGTATTTATAACTCTTGCGGCATTCTCCCAATAAGGAAAAGCTATCGGTCTTGTAATAACTGTACTCTTTTCAAAGTTTTTAAGACTTTTCCATAGACTAGATACCGAATATCTCTTTGTGTTATCAATTATAACAACAGGCAAAGAATCTTCAGGATTTTCATCACCTTCAACCGCCGATGTGGTATCCACTCCGTAATTTTCAAGGAAAATATTTTTTGCATAATTATCAACAGGATTAGGAAGTACTGCTTCATATGTCGCAAGTGACTTACTGCCTCCTATTTTTTCAAGCAAACTGTAATGAACATAAATCAGTGAACTTTCAGGATAAGACTTTTCAACAGCCTTTCCCTCTTCATGCTTTACTACCCCTGCTACCTCTGCCTGAACACCATTTATGTATATTTTCATTCCTATAACATTAGATGACGCAAACAACTTCCACGCTGCTTCTTCATCAAGTATTACTCTGTCATTTCTAAGTTCATCTTCGTAAAGATAATTACCATACAAAAGTTCGAGTGGGTGAAATGCAAAAAAATTTCTTCCTACCCCCACTACACCTATATCAGCTGTAGAATATCCTGCACCTTCCTGAGTGCACACATTCAACTTTGTTACAACAGAAGAATATGCATCTGTAAATATATTTGATTCCTCATTTTTAGACTTGTAAGATTCTTCTTCCATCTTGTTTTCTACTTTAAGATGTAATCTCTCCGCCTCATTTTCATCATATGATTCTACTGTACTATCCGGATAAAATACAGAAATCTGAGCAAATTCCGAGCCGTCAGCTGACCAGCGCTTTGCCATATTCTGCGAATCCAGACTTGATTTTAACTCTGAAGAAACTGCTGTAAGTACACAAAATGCTGCAACAAAAACACCAAAAGTTATCGCTTTCTTTTTGTTTTTCTTGTTTTTCATCATCATTACTCCTCAGCAAATCTTACCTGATCACCTGCTTTAAGAGGTTTTGAGGAAGCAGTGATTATATAGTCTGCAGATTCACCAAATTCACCTGATACAGCATAATGCGTATCATCTTCGGCAACCTTTGTAACTGTTATCTTTTCAACTATGTATCTGTTGCCGAGAGGTGTGCTCTTGGATTTTACAGCGTATACAAAAAGTCCGTCTGAATCTGACTTAACTGCACTCTTAGGAAGAACATTATCAAAAGTTGAAGCTCGCTCACCTAATTCAACTTTAAGATTCTGTCCTGCTACTGCACCATCACCTGATACAGTAAATACTACTTTGAATTTTGAAGAATCATTTTTATCCTTGGATATTGATTTTACAGTTACTGTAAGATCATCATTATTATTTATTACTTTTGCCTGATCGCCTTTTTTCAAAACCTTACCTTTATCAGCGTCAAGAGTTGTTGTAGCTGTAAAACCATCATCGGAAATGTTAAGTATCATAAGACTTTCGCCTTCTGCACAAGTCTGACCTGATGTAACATTTATTTCTTCAACTACACCATCAACAGGAGAAAGTATCTCTGTTGTTGTCTGTTCGGCAAGCACCTTTGCAAGTTCTTCTTCAAGTTCATCGATCTTTTCTTTCTGTGCATTAAGTTCAAGCTGTGCCTGTGCATCTGTTATCTGATCTGCTTTCATTTTCTCTTCAAGTGAATGAACTGCTGCATCAAGTGCATACTGTGCATCTCTGACAGCTCCGTCATAATCTATATTACCAGGAACAGAACCAACAGGTCCACTACCTTCAGAAGAAAGCAACTCTTTTTCATTACCAAGTGACTGCAACTGACTGTTCAAAGAAGCTTTGATTTCACTTAACTTTGTCTCATATTCGGTTTTGGACTGTAACATAAGAGGTTCTTTTTCATCAAAGAGTTTCTGATTGTCAGCAATTGCATTTTTTGTATCCTGCAATTTTTTCAGGTCTTCTTCTGCATATGTTACTTCTGTCTGCTTATCTTCAATAATTCTCGTTGCAGCATTGTCTTCACGCAATCTTTCAAGTTCTGTTTTTAACTTGTCAAGATTTCTCTGCATCATTGTTTCGTCCTGACCTGTGATTTTTACAGTATCATCCGCGATTTTCTGAGTAAGAGCAGCACATTCATCACTTAAACTTACATAATTCTCATAAGCAACGCTGAATAAAGCATATCTTTCTGCACTCATTTCAGAATATTTCTTGCCTTCTATCGCACCTAAATCAGCCTCAAGAACAGCCATGAGATTCATTATCTCAAGCAATCTGCCGCTGTTGTCTGCCGGAGGTACATAAGAATTTGCTTCATCTCTTGCAGCTATTGCATTATTAAGTGCATCTCTTGCCTGAGATATTGCCTGATTTTCTGCAAAATAGTCATTTGCAAGAGTCATTATAGATTTTTCATATGCAAGCTTTGAAGTTTTTATTGTTTCTTCAAGCTGTTTAGCTTCAGCACTGTCTTCAGCCTTTTCAAGATAGAAAATAACCTGTCCTTCTTTTACATCCTGACCTCTCTTGACTGCAACACGCTTTATATCTCTTGTTTCTTCAGCAGTTACATCATATGTCTTGTTTGCCTCAACCATAAGATCAAGTTCGTAGTTTCTTGAAACAGATTCTCTTGACATTCTCGTAACTGAAACCTCAGGAAGTGAGTAGTTCATTATTGTATTTGAAAAAAACGTAAGTATAAGCATAACAAGTAAAAAAACTATGATAATATTTTTTACCCATTCTCTCCTGTTGCGAGGATTAGCTTTTTCCTCTGAACCTTTAGCTATCTCTTTTGTATCCATTTTTCTTTGATTTCCTTTCAGTTAAAAAATTATCCCTTTATTCCTCCCGAATATGCAATACCTTCAACCAGATAATCTTCACCATAGAAGAACATCAGTAGTGTAGGTATCATATAAATAACAGCAACAGCAAATGCCAGTCCCACATCTCCCGAATTTATCTTCGAAAGAAATACAGACAGCGGATGATAGTCGCTATCTGAAAGCATGATCAACGGTTGCTCAACCATATTCCAGTAATCAATAAAAAGAAGAAGTATTACTGAAAATATAGCACTCTTTGAAAGAGGAAGACATATCTGTGTAAATATCTGAACCTCTCCTGCACCGTCAAGCTTTGCCGCTTCAATAAACGATGTCGGTATTCTTCTCATAACTTTTGCAAGTAAAAATACACTAAACGGTGCAAATATTCCCGGAAGTATTATTGACATTCTTGTATCAAGAAGTCCGAGTTTATCAGCAACCAGATAATTCGGTACAAGTGTTACCTGATACGGCATAAGCATCAGTATAACATACATAAAAAACAGCAACTCCTTTAGTTTTCCCCGGTAACGGGCAAAACTGTAAGCAGCAAGACAGGCAACTATTATCTGAAAAAGAACGATCGGAACAACCAGTATAACAGAGTTCCAGAATTTCATAAGATAATCAGAACTCTTAAAAAGAACTGTCTTATATTGTTCCAACGATACCTTATCCGGTATAAGCTTCAGATTAAGCTTTTCTGATATGTATGTTTTCTTGCCTTCACTCTCATCGAAATTACTGATCATCGCACCGTAGTTTGCATTAATTTCTTTTTGCGTCATAAACGAATTTGCAATAGTCATAACTGTGGGAAACAGAAATAGTATTGCACAGAATACTGCAAACACTGATAAAAATGCTGTAAATATTTTTTGTCTTCTCTTTTGCTTTTTCACAGATACGGTCTTCATCATTCTACGTCCTTTCCGAACCAGTATTCAACTATGAACATTATGCCGATGATAACAACCATAACGAGTGACATAATAATCGCAGCCGATGAAAGTTTCTGATATTCGAGAAGATTAAAAGTATTATTCATAAAATGCTGAAGCATATATAAAGCATCAAAAGGATAATCGCCCGTAAGAAGATAAACTTCTCTGAATATTTTAAATGAATTAATTAATGATAATATGGTCACAAATAGTATCGTAGGTGACAGATATCTGAGTTTAAGATGAAAAAACTTATAAACAGGACCTGCACCTTCAAGTGTTGCAACTTCCATAATATCTCCGGGAATATTTGATATTGCTGCAAGGAACAGTATCATATTATAACCGAGGTTTTTCCAGAGAAACATAATTATAACAACAATCATTCCCTGATTTGATTTGAGCCAGTCTACAGGTTGCGCTTCAAATATTTCCAATATCTGATTTACGGTTCCGTTCTTATGAAACATTACCTGCCAGATAAGGACAACCGACGCGATCGGTACCATCATCGGACAAAGAAATGATGCCCTCAGCTGACTTTTAAAAGGTATCTTTGAGTCAAGCAAAAGTGCAAGCATGAGTGATAAAATTACAACAAGCGGAACTGCTATAACAGAAAAAATAGTTGTATTTTTAGCGGCTAATATAAATGCTTCATTCTTGATTATAGCCTTAAAATTATCTAAAAATACAAACTCGCTGTTGATTGGGTTATCGATTACCGAATAGTAAATAACCACAAAAAAAGGCAATATAAAGAAAACCAGAACCCCCAGTAAACTTGGTGCTATAAAAGTCAGCTCCGTTGCTCGTTCACTGCCTTTAAGCGTCCTGCTTTTTTTATTTGCCTTGACCTTTTTTCTCAAGTTTTCTCCTCCATTCTTTTTTGACAATAAAATTTTATATGCTTACTGTACCAAAACCTATAATACAGTAGTAGTGGTACAATAATATTGTACACCACGCAAAAAAAAGTGTCAAGATATTTTCGTTCAAATTAAGAATTTGTTAAGATTATTTTCAGAAAATTATTTATGATAAACAAAAACTAATCTTATTTAAATCATAAAGTGTAATATATGTCATAAAAAAAATTCGGATGTCTTTTTATATCACATCCGAATTTTTTATTTTATTCAATACAATACTCTCCTACACCCTTTTCCATAGCCTTTTTAAGTGCATCAGAAGATTGCTGTTTTAACTCTTTTACTGTTTTATCAGCATCAACAATGAGAGAAATGCCCACACAAAATTCTCTTAAACTCTTATCCTCGGGGTGTATACTTTCAAAAATCTGCAATGTCTTATCAATGAATCTTCCTGCAAAAGAACGACTGATACTCTTGAGGAACACAAAATATGAACCATCACTTCTTGCCTCTATAACATCATCTTTTCTTACGCATTTTTTAAGACACATCACAAATTCCTGATTTTTTTCTTTTAATATACCGCTGTCATAAAGTGATATATTGAGCATCATATGTTCACCTTTCTTACCATCACGCTCAATAAACTCCGAAACGATATCATCAAAATCATCCGACATATATGTCCCTGTTGCTGTATCACGCCTCATATCACGTTGCTTACGCAGTAAATTGATCTTATGATCGTCTATATCACTTATAAAAAGTATGGCGTCAGATGAATTATTAAAGATCCTCACTTCAAACCATTTGTAAATATCATCTGCAAATATACGACACTCCATATTTTCAATGTTTTTAGTGAAATTTTTTTCTTTTATACGTTCAAGTGAAAATGTTTCTTTAAAAAGCGTGCGGTCATCCGTATGTACAGCATCTGATACAAGAACATTTTCTATACACTCTGTAAACTCCTGAAATGACAACTCTTTAAAATCTGTGCATTTAAGAATATGAGCAAAGTTTATATCAACTTTTATAACTTCAACTATCTGTGCGTCAAACTTTATTTCTATTACGCAGGCACACATTGAAGATACAAATTTGTAAAGTGTTTTTTCAGAACTCATAGCTTTTTCTTCAAGCTTTTTATATCCTGTTATATCCTGCATTATCGCTGTAGTATACTGTTTTTCTTTGTTATTGTCAGGTATAAAACTTATACTCTTCCAGCGTGTATTTCCTGATGTGTCTGCAACTCTGTACTCTGTATACAGTTCATCTTCCGAAATATTATCATATGTACCTGATACAGAATCCAGTATAAATCTTAATTTGTCACGATCTTCAGGAATCACAAAATACTTCAGATAATACTCGATATCATATTCTTCTGTTTCCTCACCAAAACGTGTATCATTGTATTCACCGGTATGGAAAATTTTTATCCTGCCTTCATCAAAATCAATATCAAGTATATCACACTTCATACTCTTTACAGCGGCTTTTAACTTTCTTTCTGCTGAAAGGCACGATATTTCCTTATCTTTCTGTTCCTGAATATCCGAAAGGAATATTGTAGCCATCGGCTTGGAATGCTTACTGATTTTCTGAAAATGTATATGATAAAGGCACCATATATAATCACTTGTGAGTTTACTCTCCTCAGCATCATAAAGTTTCATTCTGAGTTCATATTCTGTCTCAGAATCACCACGATAAAAAGCTGACAGTATTCCTTTGAGCGATATTCTTTTTATCGCTTCTTTACGAAAATCCCTGTGTGTATTTTTTAAGATTACATTATCAAAAAACGAAGAATATTCTCCTACTGAATCCATAACAAGAATTTTCTCTTTGCCAAAAGAAACTATCCTGTACATATCTGCCTCAATATCCAGCTCAAGTACAACAGCATTTACGTAAGGAAGCATCTGTGTATACTTCTGATATATCATTTCTGCATTTTCCGGCTTAAATCTCTCCGGTGGTGCAGGAGCAATCTTTTCTGATATCGGCAAATATCTTGGAATATATGTTTTTACATATTTTTCAAAATCTTCTACAGAAAGCGGTTTTGAATAAACATATCCCTGTATAACATCGCAACCTATCTTACGCAGAAAATCTATTCTGTCCGGAGACTCGATACCTTCTGCAACTATCTTTATTCCAAGACCTCTCGCCATGGCAACCACACTTGCAATAACAGAATTATTTCGCTCTATGTCATTATCATTATCACATACAAAGAACATTCTGTCCATTTTAAGCACATCGACAGGCATTGACTTGAGCATATTGAGTGAAGAACTACCTGTACCAAAATCATCAATAGAACAATAAAAACCGCTTTTACGCAGTTCAAACATAATTTGTTTAAATATACTGTAATCTTCAAATACAGCACTTTCAGTAAACTCTATTTCTATACGGTTATCAGGTATATTGTATTTGTTACGTACATTTGTATAGTATTCTATAAATTCACGCAGTTTAAGGTCAACCTTTGAAACGTTCACCGATATTACTATTCCTTCAAACCATTCCTCATCAATATGCTGGCTGATATATTTACAGGCAAGTTCCATAACATGACAATCCAGCTTTGTTATCATTCCGTTTTTCTCAAGAACCGGAATAAAATCGCCCGGATAAACAACCGTTCCGTCTTTTTTTATCCACCTTACAAGAGCTTCCGCACTCAGTACTCTGTCTTCGTGCTGCAGATAATGCTGTGGCTGAAGAAATATATGAAATTCGTTATTGGCTATAGCTTTATCTATAGATTTTACTATTTCTATCTCCTTGGTAAGTTTATCATGCATTACATCATCATAATAAAAATACCCTTCTGTCATATCAGAATGATTAGCCGACATTGCAAGCTTATCCGCTATATCTGAAATAATAACAGAACCATTGAGAATTTTACTGTTTTCTATAAGATAAACACTGAAAAGTCTGTCCGTTTTAAAACAAAATCTGTCCGAAAACTCATTCTTGTCACAATACATATTTACTTTTTCTATAAATGATGCAATATTTTCTTTATTTTCATATTCAATAAAAACAAGATAATAGTCAGAAGAAAATCTCAGAACTACCCCATCGTTCTGCATACTGCAACAAATCGATAAAATAATGTGTTCTATGACCTTATCTCCCAGAACTGCACCGTATACATTATCGATAAAAGTTATATTACTTATTCTCATACATATCAATGCATAACACTTTTCATTATTTTTAATTTTATCTACTATGTATTTTTCAAAATCATCAAGTTGTAATTTTAGTGTTCCGGCATTTATAAAATTTATCAAAGACTTTTCTTTAAAATTCTCCATCTTAATCCCCCCTTATTTTCACAAAGTATCCCTATATACATTATACAATTTTTTTAAAGATAAGTCACCATCAAAATAAAACTTTCTTCATTTTTGTATGAATAACCAAAAAAATATTTTTAAAATGCAAGATTTTTTGTTATATTCGTTCACTGTATTTTTGTTGATATTCAAAAAATACATAAAATGCCATTATAAAAAGACTTGAAAAATAATAATTTGAGTGATATAATTGTATAGTTAAGGTTATTTTATTATCCTGACATAAGTAAAATCAGAAAGGACTTCATTAATGAAAAAACCATTCAAGTTTTTGCTTGCCGCAATATGTGGAAAAACAACCATAAAACTTTTAAAGCTTTTAAAAAGAAATGCTACTAACCTTCCGGGTTCAGTAGTTCTCACAATATGTCCGGACTTTCTTAAATATCTTGAAAAACCGGAAAAAATTATTGCTATAACAGGTACAAACGGAAAAACAACTGTAAGCAATATGATACTTGATATACTTACAGATAACGGTTATGACTGTACAAATAACAATTTCGGCGGAAATGTAGATAC
Organism: Ruminococcus sp.; assembly: GCA_015066745.1. Classification (GTDB taxonomy): domain Bacteria; phylum Bacillota; class Clostridia; order Oscillospirales; family Ruminococcaceae; genus HUN007. The sequence goes on from SVNW01000004.1 coordinate 63,620, forward strand.
AGGCATCACAACCGCTCTTTTAAAAGACAGTACGATATCAGGAAAAGCACGAAAAAAATATTGTGTACTTGAAGTTGATGAACGCAGTGCTCCAAGAATATATCCATATGTAAAACCCGATATTCTGATATGCACAAATCTCACTCGTGATTCATATAAGAGAAACGCACATGCTGAATATATTTTTGATATACTAAACAAATATATCCCTGACTCAACTCATCTTGTGCTTAACTGTGATGATCTCATAAGCGCACGCCTTAAACCTGATAACAAACACACATTTTTTGGTATAGATCACATTCAGGATGAACGTCTTATTCCGGATAATATAATAAAAGATATTTCGGTATGTCCTAAATGCAATGCACATCTGAAATATGATTTTATAAGATATAATCATATAGGACGTGCTGTATGTTCAAAATGTGATTTCAAATCTCCGAAAGCTGATTTTGATATCATAGCCAGAACATTCACAAATGACGGAAAAGCCGATATAAAGGTAAAAACTGCTGATGCTACAGAAGAATATCGTATTCCTTGTGAAAACACAATAAATGTTTACAATGCAGCTGCGGTAATAGCGTCACTGCGAACATTTGGCCTGACACATGAGCAGATCAAAAAATCATTTGAAAAAATCGAAGTTGTAAAATCAAGATTTGAAATAATCGAAGTCAACAATAAAAAAATCATCGGACTTATGGCAAAGGGACAAAACCCTGTTGCGTGTTCTCACGCCTGCAATATTATAAGAGACAATCCTGCTACTAAAAATGTAATCATGCTCCTTGATGATTTGTTCGATGCCAAATATTCTACTGAAAACACTGCATGGATCTACGATGTGGATTTTGAGTTTTTAAACTGCGATACTGTAAAACGTATCATAGTAGGTGGAGTACGAGCTGAAGATTATCTTTTAAGATTAATGGTAGCAGGTATCCCGAAAGAAAAAATATTTTGCTGCGAACACGAAGAAGATACAGCTGAACTCATAGACGTAAACTGTGAGGCATCTTACATTATTTTTGATATGTACAACGAACATCTCCGTCGTATAACAGAAAATAATATAAAGGAGAAATTGAAAAAATGCGAATAGAAATTCTTTATCCGGAGTTATGCAATCTTTTTGGTGACACCGGAAATATGAAGTATCTCAGATTATGCCTCCCTGACGCAGAATTTGTTCAGACTTCCCTGCATGACACACCGCTCTTTGCTACCGGTGACGCTGATATGGTATATATGGGACCATGCACTGAAAACAGTCAGGAAAAAATAATAAAGCATCTTTCCCCTTTCAAAAAACAGCTCGAAGAACAGATTAACAACAATAAAATATTTCTTTTTACCGGAAACGCTATGGAAGTCCTTTTCAATTATATTGAAACAGATGAAAACGAAAAGATACAGGGACTTGGTTTGTTTGACTTTTATGCCAAAAGACAGCTTATGAAACGTATAAACTGCGTATCACTTTGCAGATTTCAGGAGCTTGATATAGTAGGTTTCAAAACTCAGTTCACTATGTCCTACGGCGATAATTCAGACTGTTTCTTTGCAAGCGCAGAACACGGTATCGGAATAAATGACACTTCAAACCTTGAAGGTATCCACAAAAATAATTTCTTTGGCACTAACCTTGTAGGTCCGTTACTCGTTCTCAATCCGTATTTTACAGAATATATAATGAAACTTCTCGGAGTTGAAAACCCACAGGTAGCATATCGCAAAGAATCCCTTACTGCGTATAACAAACGACTTAATGAAATAAAAACAAAAAATTTAAAAGATCATTAAAAACAATAATATAAAAATCCCACGAAAACTTTATGAACCAGTCTTCGTGGGATTTTTGTATATTAACTTAAAACCAAAATCGTATTTTTACTTACTGCTTTTCGTTGTACATATTTCCTGCAAGATAAAGATATGCAGCAGCTTTTTCGGGTGTTATATTTCTTAAAAGACTCATCGAAGATGTAGCGAGTACTTTGAGATATTCGTTGAATGTTTCATAATAATCTTCCGAACACTCTATTTCGTCTTCATCATAATCATCATCATCTTCTTCATCTTCATAGTAGCACTCATATTCATCATCATAATCTTCGTCTTCGTCATCATAGTCTTCTTCGTAACCGTAGCACTCATATTCTTCGTCATCGTCATCGTCTTCATCATCTTCTTCGTCATCAAAGAAATAAGCACTGCCTCTTCTGAATTCTATACATGTGATAAACATGCTGTAGAAGGTTCTTCTGGTGCCCAGTTCCTTGTTGAGTATAGAAAAGATTTCCTTTATATCTTCTTCGTCATAAAGGTATTCAAATACATCTGACGAATAATCGCTTATAGCTTCTACAAAATCGTCATCATCATCTTCGAAACAAAGTCCGATAAACTCCATGTATATACGTATAATGGAAAAAGCTCTTGAATAAACCTTAACTTTCTCTTCTGTAGTTTCGTATTCATTCATGTGCTTGTACTCCATAAGACCCCACATGAGTCTGTACCAGTACATATCATGACCGTTCTCCCATAAGGATGCTCCATCAAATACATCATATATATCTTCCCAAGTTATTTTCATAAACACCATTCCCTTCTATCATATATTTTTAATAATGATTTTTTCGTATTTTACTTTTCATATATATTATAACACTTTTTTTATGAGATTTCAATAATTTTGACGAAATTTCTTGATTTTTTTTAAAATTTTTTTTACATCAACGGTGCTATCAGCTTTAAAAATGATGATATCATTTTTTTGGTAACAGAAATCTCATCACACATTGCTATATCCGTCTTCAGGGATACTTTCAGAACGTTTTCAAAATCTGTTTTCATCTGTCTTACCGCCTTAGTTCTATACATAAAAACACCATTTTCAAATAAAAAATAAAAACTTCTGAAATCAAAATTAGCAGTTCCGATAATTGCAGATTCATCATCTGTAACTATTGTTTTAGAATGAATAAATCCCGGCAAATACTCATAAATATGAACACCGTTTTCAAGAAGTTGTTTATAGTTTGAGCGTGTGGAGATCTGAATGTACCATTTATCAGGAATGTACGGAGTAATTATCTTTACATCAACACCGGAACGTGAAGCAAGACAAAGCGCATTCATCATTTCACTGTCAGGAACAAGATAAGGTGTTGTGATATATATATACCTTACTGCCTGATTTATAAGCTTTATATACGCCATTCTCGCTGTTCCGATAACTTTATCGGGAACACTTCCGAAAGGCTGTACATATCCGTTTTCATTATAGATTATATTATCTCCCGATATGTTTGACAGGTAAAACGATGAACACTGATTCCACATTTTCACAAACATTTCCGTAAATTCCGAAACTGCATCTCCTTTTATCATAAGTGCAGTATCTTTCCAGTAACCAAATCTTTTCTTTTTATTCATGTATTCATCTGCAATATTTAACCCTCCTGTAAATGCCGTATTTCCATCAATTACTGTTATTTTTCTATGGTCACGATAATTTATGAAAACATCAGGAAAAGGTCTTAGCTTATTAAACGGTATTGTATAAATTCCTTCTTTTTCAAGTTCGTTTCTGAACTTTTTACTAAACATACTACAACACATATCATCATATATGAACCGTATATCAACACCCTGACGCGATTTCTCTTTTATTATCCCATATATTTCATTCCACACCTTACCTTCGCTTACTATAAAATATTCCAAATAAATATACTTCTTTGCTTTTTTAAGTTCATTAATAAATGTTACATAAAACTTTTCACCTGACTCAAAAAATTCAGTAGCAGTATTTTCATAAATATTTGCTCCCGACAAATTATATATACATTGAAATACGGATGAAATATTATCAGGCCAGCACCCACTTTTTTGAAATGAACATTTATCAATATCCAATCTGAATCTTTTAAGTTTTTTCTCAGCACCGTTTCTCTCAAAAAGCAGATAAAACAGCCACCCCATAACAGGAAAGGTAAGAATAAGTACAGACCATGAAAACATAAACATAGTATTCTGACTCCTGTTAGATATATATATGATAATGCAAAAACTTATTATTCTGAAAAAAATGCCGATATAAACAGAAAAAGATTCAAGACAGTAAACAAGCATTACAGCCGATAATATCTGTAAAACAATAAGTAAACATATATAAAATATCTTACTGCTTAGTATTTTTATAATTTTCCTCATATTTTGTTTCTCTCTTTTATTTTTTTCTCCTAAACTCTATTGCAAATTTAATTTTTAAGAGATATAATAATTATATGTATGTATGTTTATAATTATTTGCCACCAAAATAAAGGAGGTTAATTTTAATGAAAAATGTATATTTTATATACAATCCATATTCAGGAAAAGGAACTATAAAATCAAAATTAGTAAAAATAATAGATACACTCACAGAAACAGGACACGAAGTCACTATGCATCCAACGCAGTCTCAACTCGATGCCTGTGAAACTGTAAAAAGAATATGTAAAGAAGACCATGAAAAATATGATTTTATACTCTGTTCAGGTGGTGACGGCACTCTTAATGAAGTAATCCAGGGTCTGATGAAATCGGAAAACAAACTTCCGGTAGCATATATTCCTTCAGGTACAACAAACGATTTTGCAAGAAGTATAAACACTCCGAAAGATATAGAAAAAGCACTTGACTCACTGATAAAAGGTGAAAAACAAGCTCTTGACGTAGGCAGTTTCAATGACCAGTACTTTACATACATAGCTGCATTTGGTGCTCTCACCGAAGTTTCATATGAAACTCCACAGCAAACAAAAAATCTGCTCGGTCACGTTGCATATATCCTCGAAGGTTTAAAGCATATTAAAAAAATACAATCATACAATCTAAAAATAGAATATGATGGAAATGTAATAACAGGCGAATATATGTATGGTATGATTTCAAACACTGCATATGTAGGCGGACTTCTGTCAATGGGTGATTTTTCATTAAATGACGGTCAATATGAAGTAACACTTATAAAAACACCTAACACCCCTGCTGAACTACAGAGTGTTCTTTCTTCCCTGCTTAATATAAAACAAGCTATAAACACCGAGTACGTAAGCTTTTTCAGGACTTCCAGCATAAAAATAACATGTGATTCCGAACTTACATGGACCATTGACGGCGAATGCGGTGGAGATCAGCGTGATGTACTGATATCAAACAACCAGCAGGCTGTACAGTTTATAGTTCCGTGCATTGAGCCTTAATTTTGTAAAACGGGAGAATTTTCATGAAAAAATTAAAGTTATTCAAGATACATATGGGAAAAGCAGGTTGTGCTGTAGATATAGGAGATGGCAGTGAACGTGGAGAGTACGTAAATCAGGATTATATGATAAATAAACTTGGAAGACCTCATCGTGCTGTCAGCATCATGTACTGCTACTATCCGTATGATGAAGGCTGGCCAAAGAGAGCAAGCGAAGTACATACAAGAAAAATCAAAGACATATGGGGCTTTCCTTACGACGATTATTTCACATACAAAGGTGGCATAAACGGCAATACAAACGATGAACCATTCAATCAGATGCGTGATATACGCCGTCACGGGCAGGACGTTATACTTACACTTACTATAGACCCAAATGCAACAGACGACCACCTCATCGCTATAGCAAAAGATTTAAGACCTTTCGGACAAATGTTTATACGAATAAATCATGAAGCTACAGGAAACTGGTTTGAATTCAACAAAAGATGCACTTATAAGGAAGTAGCTGACTTTTATACAAGGTTTCATAAAATCATAAAACAATATGCTCCTAATGTTTCAACTATACTTTGTGCAGGCGGAGTAGATGAATCTACAGGAAAGATAGAAAAAGAAGAAGAATTTCTGGAAGCATTTCAGGAAACTGATATATGGTCGCTTGACAGATATCTTGCACTTCATTGGGGCTGGCCGTTCGATATAGCTGATGATGACACAAATAAATACGGAAGATCATCTGAAGAAGAAGTCTATGATTATTTTGAAAAAAGTTTCAAACGTTTTACCGAGGTAAATAACGGAGTAAAAAAACCTTTTACACTTTCTGAACTTAATACTGACGGCGATGTAGCAGGTACTTTCGGTCAGGCTGAATCAATAGAAAAATTTTATGGTTTTATAACTGACAGAAAACCCGAATGGTTAAACAGCATCTGTATGTATCAGTTCCGTGACCGTGGCAGATTAGGACTTGAATTTCAGGACCCTAACAATGCAGAAATCGGTATAGAGCAACCGCTCTTTCACTCCTATAAAAAAATAATAAGCAATGACTATTTCAGACCCGTGATCTCAACACAATCTGAAATATCATTACCTGCTGTTTTAAGATGGGGCTCATCTGAAGACGCAGAAGGACTGAAAGCTGTTATAGAAATAAAAGAACGTCCGGAATTCTGCGAATTACATTTTGATGAAGATGATGATTCAAATCTTATGATAGAATTTAACGGCAAATGGTTCTATAAAGCACCAAAAACAAAATTTGTTGACCTTATGCCCGTATTTTCAGATAAACCAAAATCCTGCAAAGGTACATATGATTTAAATATATTTGCACCTCCGCCAACGGGAGAAAATGACTTATCCATTTCTGACGGATTGTACAATTTTTACTCCCACATCAATTCTGTTCCTTATATTCGTATCAGGTATAGTTCTGTTAAATAAATTAAAAAAAGAAATACATGCCTTAAAAACAAATAAAGCATGTATTTCTTTTTATTCAGAATATATATATCCGATATAAGGTAGTTCTCTGTATTTACCGTTGTAGTCCATACCATAGCCTACTACAAACTGGTCACCGATCTCAAAGCCGGCATAATCTACTTCAACATCACTCCTGCGACGTGATTTTTTATCAAGAAACGCACAGACTTTCACTGAACGTGGATTGTGTGTCTGATACAGATCCATAAGTGCTTTGAGAGTTATTCCTGTATCAACGATATCTTCAACAATAAGTACATCTTTACCCTCAACGTTTATATCAGAACCATAGCTTATATTTACACTTTCTGCCGGATCTGAGCCTTCGTATGATTTAGCTTTTATACAATTAAGCATACAAGGAATCTTAAGTTCTCTCAAAAGATCAGCTGCAAAAAATATAGAACCATTAAGTACACACAAAATAAATAATTCATTTGAATTACTGTAATCCCGTGTGATCTGACGTGCCAGCTCCTTTACTCTTCTGGAGATTTGTTCCTTAGAAAAAAGACAATTTAATTTCATTTTATAATTCCTTATCGTAATTTATTTTTTCAAATCTCTGCTTTCTTATAAGCAGAAAAAGCACAAGGCATGCAATAGGCAATAATATTTTTACCGTCTAAAAAACTTTATATTATATCATATCCATTCAAGCATAAGCAACATATATGAAAGAAGATAATCATATGCAACCGCCGCAAGATGTATACCATCTCCACTCGAAAAACCGCTTTTCAGACAGTTATACTCATTTTTGAGATACTGCGCCGCATTAACAAAAAAGATTTTATCACTGTCAAGTTCATAGACTTTCTTACGAAGTGCCTCGTTATATCTGTCTATCTTATCATTATCAGCAAATGTATTCCCTGCTGCTATCGGTGTTATCGCTGTAAAAATTATCTTTGAATCAGGCGATACTTCATGAATCTTTTTTGCATTTTCTTCACATAATGTTACATATTTTTCTTCGTCCATAAGATTCATGTCATTGAGTCCAAGTGACATAAATATGTATCCGGGTTTTCTGCGTTCTAAAATATCAAGGAGCAACAACGAATACCCCTGATATTCAAAATTTGTTTCCATAACATTTCTTGCACCTATAGAACCTGTAGCAAGTACATTATTGGCATCAAGTCTGCCGTACACACTGTAACCCATCGAAACCGAATCCCCGACAATAACAATATCTTTAAGATATTCAGAATTGACAGATGAGATGTCTTCCGGTTCAAAATCAACTTTCTGATACTTCAGTTCGCTTTTCTCTGAAAAAACAGGTTCTTCCTGAGTCGTTACAGGTTCTGTGACAAAAGGTATTGTAGTTCCTGAATTTTCAGGCTTGTCAGGTTCCAAAACAGATGTTCCGGTTTTTTCAATTTCCTTATCTTTCTTATCACTGTCATTTATACAACATCTGACTAAAATTATTCCTAAAATCAAAAGCACCGATAATGCACACAAACGACGCTTTTTATAATTATCCATACCCTTTATCACCTACTTTACATACAAATTTGCAATACAATACTACTATTAATTTTAATACTATATTGATAAACTGTCAAGAACAAAAAAAGGAATTATTACTAAATATATTGCTTATATTTGATCTGATAAAACAATGAAAATTGATTTTTGAAAACATAACAAAAGGATACTGCAAATCACAAATTTGTACTCAGTATCCTTTATTGATTTTTGATTATAATATTATGCGAATATCTGATTTTTTATAAATACAAAATATAAAAGCACAAGAGCTCCAAGTACTATTCTGTACCAGCCAAACACTTTAAAATCATGCTTTTTAATATATCCCATAAGAAATCTTATAACAACTACAGAAACAACAAATGCAACAATCATTGCTGTAACAAGTATAATCACCTGTGAACCTGTAAAATCAAATCCGTACTTTACTATTTTTAAAAGACTTGCCCCAAACATAACAGGAATAGCAAGGAAAAAAGTAAACTCTGCAATTACACTTCTTGATATTCCAAGTACAAGTCCTCCCATTATAGTTGAACCTGAACGTGATGTTCCGGGAAATATAGCAGCTATAAGCTGAAATACGCCTATAAGGATAGCATCTTTATATGTAATATCCGAAAGCGAATTTACTCTTGCTTCTTTTGAGTTGTTTCTGCTTTCAAGCCATATAAATAAAGCGCCTATAACTATAAGTGCAATCGCAACACAAAACGGATTATAAAAATATTTTTCAAAAACTTCATCAAAAAGTAAACCTATAACCGCTGCAGGTATACAAGCTGTCAGTATCTTAAACCACAAACTGAAAATATCCTTTTTAATGGCGGGTTTTTCTTTAAAAGAAAAAGGAAAGATCTGTTTCCAGTACAGTATAACAACAGCCATTATAGCACCAAGCTGTATGACAACATTAAACATTTCCTTAAAATCATCTGACTGTTTAAGCTGAACAAATTCATCAAGTAAAATCAGATGCCCCGTACTGCTGACAGGTAACCACTCTGTAATTCCTTCGACTATACCAAAAAAAACTGCCTTAATAATTTCTAAAACTGACATCTACCCATTCTTCCTTTGCTAAATATAATTTCATACATATTTAATGATACCATATATATCACGATTTGTCACTATATTTTCAAAAAAAATCTACCAAAATTTATTTTTTAACTTATAAAACTGTTTACAGTTATCACAAACGGCATAGTTACAATTGAAAGTAAGGTCGTTATTGCAAAGATCTCAGAACTGTAAACATAGTTTTTATCATATTTTAAGCAAAATAAAGTTGACATCGTTGCTGTCGGTGCAGTCATAGCTATTATCACTGTAAGTTTTGCATTGACATTCACATCAATAAAACTGAACAATACAAGAATAACTACAGGTATAAGAATAAGTCTTAAAAATGAAACCATGTAGATCCTGATTTTTTTTACAGCACTTTTTATATCAACCTGCGCTATCGTTGCTCCGGCTACCAGCATTGCCAGCGGTGTATTCATATCAGAAATGTAATTTACAGCTTTCATAAATACACTCATTGTAAACTTTTCTGTAACTTCCTGTGGTATAATAGCTCTTGACAAAAAAGATATCAGACCTGCAAATATAGCTATGATAGAAGGCGATTTAAACGCTGATACTATACTTTTAAAGCTTCTGATATTTGATATCTGTATTACTCCATGTGTCCATATAAGCAAATTAAACACTGTAAGAAAAGCAGTCAGATAGAAAACACCTTCCGAACCTAAAAGTGCATCTATAAGAGGTATACCCATAAATCCGCAATTTGAATAAACACAACAAAAACGTTCTATATCACATTCCACATTTTCCTTCTTTTTAATGAAAAAATATGATATGATCATTGCTATAGCAAACGCTATGATCGACAACAAAAGAGAAATAAGCAATCCATTTAAAAGTTTCATATCAAATTCACGCTGATATGCCGCAAATATCACTGCAGGATTAACTATCTGAAGAACGATCGATGACAGTTCTTTTGTTCCGCTGACAGTAAGGAGTTTTATTTTATAACAAAGCATACCCACAAGTATTATTATAAACATTATAATAACCTGATTGAAAATCGTAAAAGTTAAATTAATAAAAATCACCTCCAAGCAATTTTTTTGTTTTTACCTGTTGATATCTTTAAATGCACAGATTTTTCATTTTCGTCATAAGATATTATATAATTATAACTGTAAAATATACCTTATTTTTTGGAGGCCGAACATGAAAAAAATATTTTTTGTTGCAGGTGGCGATTTACGTCAGATATACGCTGCAAAAAAACTTTCAGAAAAATTTGATGTATGTATAACAGGTTTTGATAAAAATATCATCATACCGGAAAACATAAAAATCATCAATAATATATCTGATATGCCCTTAAAAGCAGACTATCTTCTGCTTCCTATGCCGGTTTCAACAGACGGAATAAATCTGAATGCACCTTTTGGCAAAGAAACGATCCCACTGAAATCTGTTGAATTTTGCACTAAAGATTCAACAACTGTTTTCGGTGGCAAAATAAATGAAAATATAAAATCCATCTTCCGACTTCCCGACTCCTCAGTCTACGATTATCTGGAACGTGAAGAATACACCATCATGAACGCTGTATCCACCGCAGAAGGAGCGCTTCAGATAGCTCTTGAAGAAATGCCGATAACTATCTATGATTCGGATATTCTCATTACAGGCTGGGGCAGAATATCTAAACTTCTCTCTAAAATGCTTGTAGCCCTCGGTGCAAACGTAACAGTATCCGCAAGAAAATACAGTGATCTTACATGGGCAAAAATATACGGTTGCAAAACCATTCTGATTTCAGAAATGAACAATACCGCTCATAAATATGATATTGTTTTCAATACTGTTCCGGCAATCGTACTTGGAAAAGCAGTGCTTGAAAAACTCAATAACGATTGTCTGGTGGTAGACCTCGCTTCAAAGCCGGGAGGCGTTGATTTTAACGTTGCATCATCTCTCGGCATAAAAACTATATGGGCACTCGGACTACCCGGAAAATCGGCGCCTGTAAGCGCAGGGCATATGTTAGCCGATACCATAATAAACATCCTTAACGAAAGAGGCGAATTGAATGAATGATATAAAAGGATTAAAAATAGGATTTGCCATGACAGGCTCTTTTTGTACTTTTGATAAAGCCTTTGAACAAATGCAACTGCTTTCAGAAATGGGAGCGGAAATAACACCGATAATATCCGCAAACAGCAGTTCTATGGATACAAGATTCGGAAGTGCAGATGAACACATAGCCAAAGCAGAAAAAATCTGTAACAAAAAAGCTATCCTTACAATAAAAGATGCTGAACCTATCGGTCCGAAAAATCTTACAGATATAATGATAGTAGCACCATGTACAGGAAATACGCTTGCCAAACTTGCCTACAGTATAACTGATACCCCTATAACTATGGCAGTAAAATCGCACCTTAGAAACTTCAGACCTGTAATCATAAACATATCAACAAATGATGCTCTTGCCGGTTCACTGAAAAATATAGGTTATCTTATGAATATGAAAAATTATTACTTTGTTCCGTTCAGACAAGATGACAGCGTAAAAAAACCTACATCTCTGATATCTGACTTTACACTCATACCGCAAACCATCATAAGTGCCCTTAACGGCACTCAAATACAACCTGTTATTGTGTAAACACAGCAATAACTATTTTATCACAATGAATAAAAAAAATCAAGAAAAGACCTGAAGAATTTCAAACTCTTCAGGTCTTTCTTGATTTTATTCTCAGCCTGTCTGCTCAATAATTTCGCTTCTTTCGCCCGAAAGCATTTTAGAAAGCCACAAAGTAGGTGCTGCCCAATAATAATCATATGATTCAGGGTCTGCATCCTCCTGAAACTCATCACGAATCAGATCATGATATTCTTTTATAGCTTTCGATTCAAATATCATTTCCATTGCTACTTTTTCCGAAAAAGTTCCGCAATTATTGTTACAAACTGCAACTGCACAATAAAGAGCTATCGCACTTTTGTTTCCTTTTTCCCCTAAAGCACGAAGACCTTTTTCCAATGTTGCGCATGTTTCCCTATCTGGATTGTACACATATACAGCAGCCTGTAAAACCATATTACGTATTTCTTTCTCATTTTCTTCAAAAAACTTTACCAACATTTCTTGTGTCATCACGAAGACCACTCCTCCACTATATACTACAGATTTTCACAGCGACGTACATAACCCCTTTTTTAAATTATACCATTTTCGACAGTAATAAATCAATACCATTCAACATTTGAGCACAATTTTCTACACACACAACAAAAAAAACGTTTAGTATTTGATATAACACCAATATTATAACAACTTCAAAATTGACTCAGTAAATTTTTTTATTGAAATACTGTCAGGCATTTTCTGTATCTGACAAGTACAATGCAAAATACCGTTTGTTCTGTATAAAACAGCAAGTCTTCTGAAATTCTCCGTATTATCTATAGCTTCGACAATGATCTGGACATCTTTATCCTTGATTTCTTTACAATGACTATTTGCTATTATATCATACCATGGAGGTGTAGTATAATATTCACTTAAAAATGCTTTCATTGCAATATTTTCATCATCAATGCAAAGTCCTAATGTACCTGTCGGTAAAGGTTTTGACATTGATTTTGAAATAGAACTGAACATCTTATAATTCCAGAAATCAGTACAGTAACTTACTTCAACCGAATCAGAATCCGGCATATCAATTACAATTGCTTTCTTTTTTGAACCGATATATTCTGACGCTTCACTTTCAGTGTGGCATATATACACTTTTTCAGACTGATATTCTATCTTGTTATCTGAAATAATAATATCATTATCATTATATATCCATAGCACATAACTGTTTGATATCTTTTTATCTTCACTTTCAAGCGTAATATTTAACTTTACCGATTCTGAAAAAACAGATGTATCCAGTACAAATTGCCCGATCTTATTCACGCGTTTCTTAGTGGATGTAAACCTGAAAACATCATGAAGTTTTCCATCTATAAAACAGTTTATATTCTCACCTGTCACTTCAGGGTCACAGCATGAAACAAGTATCTGAGCTCTTATCTCTTCTCCTGCTTTATACACAAATTTTTCAAATGCCGCCATCAGTACAAAATCACCGCAGAACCCTCTGAACGCTTTAGGTGAAACTATTCCCTTTGACTCCATAAAACTATTAAGTATTCCTACAAGAGCTACTCCCTGCCCTGTAAAATCCTGAAGGTCAAGCAACTGAAATCCTGATAAATATTCACTCTTCATAGCCGCTTCTATTTCCAGCTTATAACACTCAAGTGCAAGTGCTGATGACGCTTTAAAATATTTTTCACTCATTGAAAACATATTTTTGTCTATAAGCTGTTTTTTCCAGTTATCAAGATAAAAAGGCTGTAAAGAACCGGTGTATTTCGTTCTTTCTTTAAAATCAGGATACATAGCATACTGACCTGTTTCATGCGAAATAACAGGAATATTTATATTATTTTCTTCATGTGAGACTTCTGACATTTTCACACGCTTCGTCTGCGTCTTATACTGTATATCTATATATTCATCTGCATTTTCAGCGTCATCGGATATATTATTTTGCAGATGAATCATCCTATCAAAACTATGTACCGTATTTGGTATATCTGTCTGCACAAATCCGAGCGGAGCATCACACATCGCATATGATCCTCGTATTAATCTTTCTCTGCTCAGTCTTACTCCGGAAAAAACATCTTCATTTTTAAATACCTCAGGACAAAACTGAAAGTTGTTTGAACCGGAACTGTAAAGACGACGATTGTCATACGTTTTATAATCCAGAAGCATCTTTTCGATAGTATCACGATTTCCCCATAACTCATTTCCCATAGAAAATAAAATAAATGACGGGTGATTTCCAAACTCATCTAAAATTCTGAAACCTTCCCGAATAAGAAATTCATGCTCCTGTAAATTATAATCAGGTTCATCATGAGATTTTATCGTTCCCCAGAACGGCAATTCGGGTTCAAGATATATTCCCAGATGATCTGCCGCAATAAATGCAGCTTCAGGAGGACAACAGGTATGAAAACGATAATGATTTATACCATATTCCATAGCAGTTTTCATAACTTTTATCCATGATTCTGCATCTGTAGGTGCTGATACATTTAAAGGGAAAATCATTCCATCATGCTTTCCTCGTAATTGTATTGTATTATTATTTATTTTTAACTCTGTACTTTCAGTCTCCAGTCTGCGAAGTCCGAAATCAACACAAGCCAGATCATCATCTGTTCTTATTTTCAAAGTATAAATATTATGATTATACTCATCCCAGAGTCCAAGCTTTATATCGGGGGGATACACTGCATCAATTCTGCCATTGTCATACGTATACTCCATATGACGCATACCGTCTATATACACTTCAACAGTACCTGATTTTTCACCGTATACATCAGCTGTCAGATGAACTTCATTTTTCATGCAGTTAGTATCAACTTTTATATTTTTACAATAAGTTTTACCATATATCCTCAATTCAATTTTTCCTGTTATCCCGCTCCAGTTTGTCTGAGTATCACAGGAAGTCATATGTCCGCCACACGTAGGATAGTCAGTATTGTCCACACAAATTGTAAGAATATGTTCGCCGTTTATACTCGGTAACACATACCTGTGCGGAGTACATAAACTATTTTCAGAACCTATCAGCTCACCATCAAAAAAGACATTTGTTTTGCGTGTACGTTCCAAAAAAAGCTCAACTGTTTCACCGCATTTTAGATTATCAAGATATATCTTCTTCTGAAACCATGCAAATCCTTCAAATTTATAGATATCAGTAAGACTATTATATGTTATTTCTTCTGACTTTTTTGTTTTTCCTGTTCTTGAAAGATTATCCGGAAGTATAATCTTTTCATCATATACTTCCGGACATTTCTGATTTTTATTCTTATCACAAAAAAGTTTCCATTCTCCGCTTATATCAATAACTCTTTTCATACAGATACCGCCACTATAATATAAGCTCGTCTTTTTCGCCCTTGGTAATAACGATACTACCGGCTTCTTCAAGCTTTCTGATAACTGCAATAATTCTCTGCTGTGCTTCTTCAACGTCATGCATACGAATATTATGCAGATACTGCATATCTGTCTGAATAGATTCTTTCTGTCTCTGTGACATATTGTTGAAAATAGCGTCGGATATCTCTGCAGATGCTGCCTTGAGTGCAACAGCGAGATCCTTTGTATCGCATTCGCGTATGAAACACTGAATTTCCATATTATCAAGACGCACAATATCTTCAAATACAAACATTCTCTTCTTAATTTCATCAACCAATTCAGGACTCGTTGTACTGATTTCGTCAAATATATATTTTTCAGTTTTCATATCAATATTATTCATTACTTCCGCAAGATAGTTTACGCCACCAACATCGATAGTATTAACCGATGCCATAGAACCAAGCTTTTTAAGCAGAATATTTTCCACTATCTTTATGATTTCCGGAGATGTACGATCAAGAGCTGCTATTCTCTGAAATACACTTACCTGTAATTTTGACGGCAATTCAGAAAGAATTTTTGAAGCAACATCCGGTGCCATATACGAAAGAATGAGTGCAATCGTCTGAGGATGTTCATTCTGTATAACCATAAGCACTGTCTTATAGTCAACTTTTTTGAGGAACTCAAATGCCTGAACACTTCCGGATTTTCTTATCTTATCCATAAGTTCTGCAGCACGTTCCTTACCAAAAGCTTTTTCAAGAATATCCTGAGCGTAAGGCTCACCACCTTCTGTTATTATCTTCTGCGTTACACACTGTTCATAAAACTCAGTCATTATTTCCTGAGTCTGCTGAGGCGTGATAGAGTCCATTTTTGTTATCTGATATGAAAGTTCTTCTATCTCCTCATCTCTGAGATATTTATATATTTCAGACGAAACATCAGAGCCTAGTGCTATTATTATCGAAGCCGCTTTTGTTATTGAATCGACTGAATAATTCTTTTTAGTAGTACCCAAAATATTCTCACTCCCTATTACAAAAACTTAAACTTATTAATTAACCAAAAAAGCACGGTCAGGTGTTATATCCTTACCATCTACGATTGCTCTCCAGTCAGTTATACTTTCAAACTCTGTCTGGATCTTATCGCCTTTTTTAACCTGATCTGAATACAATGAATCATGTAAAACAGTTGCAAAAACTTCATTTACACCTATCTGATCAACTTCTGCCCAGATATGTTCATAGCCTGCCTGTTTTTCATTTTCAGTATTTATCTTTATTTTCACTATACCCTTAGCTTCAGGCATAGTCATTACCTTTGCAAATTTGCTTATAGTTTCAGCAGCAAGTGCTTCCATTCTTGCTGTTTCTTTTTCAGAAACCTTTACAATAGCGTTTTCCATATCTACCACTGCAAATTCATTTGCTCTGCATGGTTTTTTAGTTTTTCCCGGAGGATAAATATACAGCATACCGTTGAAAAGACAACGATCTTTTACTCTTGTATTTCCTGTTCCGAGTGTTCCTTCGGGATATGATTTAATTTCATCTTTCCAGTTTTTCCATGTAACATTAAGTGCCTGACCATCGTTTAATACAGCTATCTCCATCGGCTCAGATTCATTTGGAAATTCATTGTCTGCAAGAGCCTTATTAGCAGTAATATTAAGAACTGACGCACAGAAATTAACATCCTCTTTTTCGGTATTCAATACTTCAAGTTCATAAAATCCACATCTGTTAAGCCCGTAAGTGTATACCCAATGCAAATTATTTTTATCCCTTAACATATTTACCGAGAAAACATAATTAGGTCCCGGTGATACACTTGAAACCGCAACTGATTTTATCCATAACGGTGAAAAAATACGATGTGTATTAAAATCAACCACTGCCGCCTTATCGGGAATAATGCAATTTAAAAACTTAAGCTGAAAATGATATGACTCCATAATATCATCAGTAAAGGTAAGTGATGTTGTTATACCTATCTTTGCTTTCTTCATTTTCTTAATGCATTCATCAGGCATATCATGACAGAACATAAAATCAGGTGTTATATTAACCGGTTCTATCTTTATATCAACTATGTACTGCTGTCCTTTATAAACAACAGTTACCATAGGACACATATTTTTATCATCAAATGATGTTTCCTTAAGTTCAAACTCATCATGGGCATTTATCCTGTCATACACCATCTGTGGTGTATCTATATCCTTATCATTCATAGGAATAGCCATTATATATGATGTGGTCTTTTTTATTTTACCGCTTTTCATATCCAAACCAGCCTTTCTTCAAATAAATTCAGGTATTATAAAATTTCTATCATTTCAAGAACGACCTGTGCAACTCTGTTAGCTGCAATCTTTTCAAATTCATCAAATGACATTGCTCCATCATCATCAGCATTGTCGGAAATACATCTTACACTGACAAACGGAACTTTATTGAGAAAAGCACACTGCCCTACAGCCGCACTTTCCATATCAACTGCAAAAGGCGAAAACTTATCAACTATTCCTTTTTTTATAACAGTATCTGTAATAAATGCATCACCTGAAACGATTCTTCCTGTAAAACTCTTTACGCCCTGATTTTCACATATTTTAACAGCAGCATCAATAAGTTTTTCATCTGCTTTAAAAATGCCGTTATACGGAGGATAGTCAACAAGAAAATGCTGATCCAGATCATGTGGAAGAACTTCATTTGATATTACCATATCACAAACTTTGATTTCATTATTCATTCCGCCTGCGATACCTGCATTTATAACAGCATCACACTTAAAATTATCTATAAGAACCTGTGTGCAGACAGCCGCATTTACTTTAGCAATACCACTGCATACATTTACTATTGTCTTACCATTAACATTATCAATATAATAATCAAAGCCGGCAATATTTTTTACCTGTTCTCCGCTTAATTTTTTTCTTATATCAACCAGTTCTGACGGCATAGCACCTATTATACCTATTGTTTTCATATATAAAAAATCCTTTCAAAATTTATAAAAAATATCTGCTCAGATAATCATTTTTAACTTTCCATAACTTCTCTGAAAGATCTACATAATATTCCTGTGGATTTTCAAATCTTTTTATTTCATCCCAAAGATATGAGATCTGTTCTTCACAATAATTTCTTATCTGCTTGGCTGAAGGCGAATCATAAACACATTCACCCTTTAAAAATATCGGAACTTGTAGTTTAACAGCTGTAAAATCAGACAAAAGCTTTTTCTTGTAAGTGTAATCCGGATGGAAAATCATATAAGGACTGCTACTGTCTATTTCCTCACCTGCAACTGTAACAACATCAGCAAGTGCCTTACCGGTTTTATTTGAAAATAATCTCCATACTTCCTTATAAGAAGGTGTAGTGATCTTTGAAATATTTTCAGACAACTTTATCCTTGGTATTATTTCACCATTATTCTCAACAGCACACAACTTATATACTCCGCCAAAAACAGGTTCGGACTTTGATGTGACAAGTCTTTCTCCTACTCCAAAACTATCGATCTTAGCTTCCTGTATAATAAGGTCTCTGATAATATACTCATCAAGAGAATTTGATGCAACAATTTTGCAGTTATCAAAACCGGCATCGTCAAGCATTTTTCGTGCTTCTTTACTCAGATACGCTATATCACCGCTATCGATTCTTATACCACAGGGTTCATATCCTTTTTGTCTTAATTCTTTGAATACAGTAATTGCATTAGGGACTCCTGATTTAAGAACATTATATGTGTCAACAAGAAATGTACAGCTATCAGGATAAACTTCTGCATATTTTCTGAATGCTTCAAGCTCGCTGTCAAACATCTGAACCCAGCTGTGAGCCATTGTACCGGTTGCAGGAACGCCAAACATTTTATCGGCTATTGTACATGCAGTTCCGGAACAACCGCCTATAAAAGCCGCACGAGCCCCGTAAACCGCACCATCATAACCCTGAGCACGCCTTGAACCAAATTCCATTACAGGTCTGCCCTGAGCCGCACGAACTATACGATTAGCTTTAGTAGCTATAAGACTCTGATGATTTACTGTAAGGAGTATCATAGTTTCAATAAACTGTGCCTGAAGTGCAGGACCTTTTACCGTGATCAACGGCTCATTAGGAAACACCGGAGTACCTTCAGGTACTGCATACACATCACATTCAAATTTAAAATCTTTCAGATAACTAAGAAATCTTTCATCAAAAATATTCTTTTGCCTGAGATACTCAATATCTTCATCATAAAACTTAAGTGATTTAATATACTCTATCATCTGCTCAAGTCCGGCAAATATTGCAAATCCCCCATTATCAGGAACTTTTCTGAAAAACATATCAAAATAAACTGTCTGTTCTGCGCACTCGGACATAAAATATCCGTTTGCCATAGTCAACTCGTAAAAATCAGTCAGCATAGTCAGATTTCTTTTCATAAATATAAAATTTCCTCTCTCTCCAATAACACCATAACTACTTTTGATAGGATACATCACAACAAAATTTTTTTGCAACTGAATCCTGTCAAAAATATTCATGAACCTACATCTATAAACTAAGGCAGGAAATTATAAAACTAACTTCCTGCTTTAGTCAAAATGTTTGTCTTATGTATTAAAGTGTAACGATAACACCCATTGTTTTGCCTGTTGCTGCAACAGCATTTGATTCGTCAGTATCAATATGCATAGCACGAGCAAACTTGTCAGATACTCTTACTACTACATCACCGAGAACAGCTTTTCTTCCATCAGTGTCAAGCTTTACCCATACAACATCCTTATCCTTTACGCCGAGTTCTTCAGCATCAGCAGGAGTAAGATGAATGTGACGCTTAGCAACTATTACACCTTCACTGATTTCAACTTCGCCACAAGGACCTACTATCTTACAGGCACCTGAACCAGATACATCGCCTGATTCTCTTACAGGTGCTGCAATACCGATTGAACGTGCATCTGTAGCAGAAAGTTCAACCTGTGTAGCAGGACGTACAGGACCAAGAATAGAAACATTAGCAAGTTCTTTTTTAGGACCTACTACTGTTACTCTTTCTTCACAAGCAAACTGTCCCGGCTGTGAAAGATCCTTTTTGTGAGTAAGCTTTGCATCTTTACCAAAAAGAACTTCAAGATGTTCCTGTGATACATGAATGTGTCTGGCAGATGTTTCAACTATAAATTCCTTTGACATAATTAAAAACTCCTTATAATAAAACTTTATTAATTATTTTTCATTATAATTGTACTACTTTTTACTTAAAACGTCAAGGCGTTTTATTGCAAATATTCAAAAATCATTATTATTTTAAACAAAAAAAGACGTTTCATACAATGTACAAAACGTCAGTAATTAGTGCGAGTGACGGGACTTGAACCCGTACGCCTAAACACACGCCCCTCAAACGTGCCTGTCTGCCAATTCCAGCACACTCGCAGAAAAAATTATTTATATAATCTTAACCAAAAATTAAGATTAAGTGCACCATCGGGGGCTCGAACCCAGGACCCACTGATTAAGAGTCAGTTGCTCTACCAACTGAGCTAATGGTGCATAGTACCGGCACTGATCTATCTTCCCGGGCCGTCGCCAGCCAAGTATTTTCGACGCAAAAGAGCTTAACTTCTGTGTTCGGAATGGGAACAGGTGGAACCTCTTTGCCATAAGCACCGATTACTTAATGCGAGTGACGGGACTTGAACCCGTACGCCTAAACACACGCCCCTCAAACGTGCCTGTCTGCCAATTCCAGCACACTCGCAAAAAAATTATATATAATACTCTAAAGAGTATCTAAGTGTCGGCATCGATCTATTTTTCCGGGCCGTCGCCAGCCAAGTATTTTCGACGCGAAAGAGCTTAACTTCTGTGTTCGGAATGGGAACAGGTGGAACCTCTTTGCCATAAACACCGACTATCTT
>SVNW01000005.1 GCA_015066745.1 Ruminococcus sp.
CGAAATTCTGTGTCTAGGTTTAAAAATATTTTGGATTTTAAATTATAAGGCAAGGTCATATAAAACTAATATTGTGAGTATTTGAATTTATACCAAAAAAATTGCCCACTTTCACTTGACACATACTGAAAGTACATTTTCGTTGAACAAATATTTGAAATGTGGTATACTAAGAGAAATGACAGAAACTTTGAAAGGAGCAGGATATAATGTCAAGACCAATTGCAATAGGTTCACAGAGTTTTAGCAATATAATAGAGGAAAACTGCTTTTTTGTAGATAAAACATTATTTATAAAGGACTGGTGGGAAAACAAAGATTCTGTAACACTTATCACCCGACCGAGAAGATTTGGAAAAACACTCAATCTTGATATGATGAACTGTTTTTTCAGTACAGAATACGAAAACAGAGCGGATCTCTTTGAAAACTTAAAAATCTGGGAGCATGAAGAGTACAGAGAGATGCAAGGAAAATATCCTGTTATTTTTCTTAGTTTTGCCGGGATAAAAGATAATAATTATGATGATGTACTTGGAACATTTTTTGATACATTTGTTGAACTTTATAAGGAGCATGAAAAAATATTAATTGAAAGCACAAATCTTTCAGAACGTGATAAAAAAGATTTTGAAAAAATTATTGATGTACTTGAAGATGGTGAAGACAGAACAATATTTAAGTCGGTTCTAAAAAAACTGTCTAAGTTTTTATCAAAGCATCACAAAAAGAATGTAATATTCCTACTTGATGAATACGATACGCCATTACAGGAAGCCTATGTAAACGGCTATTGGGATGAAATGTCGGAGCTTATAAGAAATCTTTTTAACAACACACTTAAAACAAATAAATATTTAAGTCGTGCAATACTGACCGGAATAACAAGAGTAAGCAAAGAATCAATGTTTTCGGACCTGAATAATCTGGAACTCTGTACAATGTCAAGTGAAAAATATCAGGAATACTTCGGGTTTACAGAAGATGAAGTATTTGAATCAATGAACGAGTACGGATACACAAATAAAGATGAAGTAAAGCAGTGGTATGACGGATTTACGATAGGAACAGAACATGATATGTATAACCCGTGGTCAATAATAAATTTTCTTGATAAAGGAAAACTTGAACCTTACTGGTCAAATTCCAGTTCAAACAGTCTTGCAGGAAAACTAATAAAAGAAGGAAGTAAAGAGATAAAATCAGATTTTCAAACCTTGATTGAAGGCGGAACAATAACAAAAAAAATAGATACCGAAATGGTATTTTCCAGACTTTCTTCAGACGAAGATGCCGTATGGAGTTTGCTTGTGTCAAGCGGATACATGAAACCGATATCCCGAAACGGTAAAAAGACAGAAATAACAATAACCAACTATGAAGTAAGACAGATGTTTGAAGGACTTGTAGAAGAATGGTTCGGAATGGAGCGTTCAGAATACAATGATTTTATAAGAGCGTTGCTAAAAGGCAATGTGCGTGAAATGAACAAGACAATGAACGAACTTACACTATCCATGTTTAGCTCATTTGATGTCGGAAACAGACCTTCAGAAAGACTACGCCCCGAAAGATTTTATCACGGATTTGTTTTAGGACTGCTTGTAGAACTTCGTGACAGGTATATAGTGACTTCAAACAGAGAGAGCGGATACGGAAGATATGACGTAATACTAGAACCCCGAAACCCTGCACAGAATGACGGAATAATACTTGAATTTAAAGTACATGACAAAGAAGACGGGGAAAACACACTTGAAGATACAGTAAAATCGGCACTTATGCAGATAGAGGAAATGAAGTATGAACAAACGCTTATAGAGCATAATGTACCAGAAGAGAAAATAAGAAAATACGGATTTGCATTTGAAGGGAAGAAAGTTCTTATTGCAGTATAATAACTTTAACTTTGAAAGGAGCAGAATAGATGAAAAGAGCGATAGCCATAGGCAGACAAAGCTATGAAACAATAATATCCCGAAAAAATTTTTATGTAGACAAAACATTGTTTATAAAAGACTGGTGGGAAAGTGAAGATGATGTAACACTTATCACCCGACCGAGAAGATTTGGAAAAACTCTAAATCTTGATATGATGAACTGTTTTTTCAGTACAGAATACGAAAACAGATCAGATCTCTTTGAAAACTTAAAAATCTGGGAGCATGAAGAGTACAGAGAGATGCAAGGAAAATATCCTGTTATTTTTCTTAGTTTTGCAGGGATAAAAGATAATAATTATGATGATGTACTTGGAACATTTTTTGATACATTTGTTGAACTTTATAAGGAGCATGAAAAAATATTAATTGAAAGCACAAATCTTTCAGAACGTGATAAAAAAGATTTTGAAAAAATTATTGATGTACTTGAAGATGGTGAAGACAGAACAATATTTAAGTCGGTTCTAAAAAAACTGTCTAAGTTTTTATCAAAGCATCACAAAAAGAATGTCATATTCCTCCTTGATGAATATGATACGCCATTACAGGAAGCCTATGTAAACGGCTATTGGGATGAAATGTCGGAACTTATAAGAAATCTTTTTAACAACACACTTAAAACAAATAAATATTTGAGTCGTGCAATATTGACCGGAATAACAAGGGTAAGCAAAGAATCAATGTTTTCGGACCTGAATAATCTGGAACTCTGTACAATGTCAAGTGAAAAATATCAGGAATACTTTGGATTTACCGAAGATGAAGTATTTGAATCAATGAACGAGTACGGATACACAAATAAAGATGAAGTAAAGCATTGGTATGACGGATTTACGATAGGAACAGAACATGATATGTATAACCCGTGGTCAATAATAAATTTTCTTGATAAAGGAAAACTTGAACCTTACTGGTCAAATTCCAGTTCAAATAATCTTGCAGGAAAACTTATAAAAGAAGGAAGCAAAGAGATAAAATCAGATTTTCAAACCCTGATTGAAGGCGGAACAATAACTAAAAAAATAGATACCGAAATGGTATTTTCCAGACTTTCTTCAGATGAAGACGCAGTATGGAGTTTACTTGTATCAAGTGGATACATGAAACCGATATCCCAAAACGGTAAAAAGACAGAAATAACAATAACCAACTATGAAGTAAGACAGATGTTTGAAGGACTTGTAGAAGAATGGTTCGGAATGGAGCGTTCAGAATACAATGATTTTATAAGAGCGTTGCTAAAAGGTAATGTACGTGAAATGAACAAGACAATGAACGAACTCACATTATCCATGTTCAGCTTATTTGACGTCGGAAACAGACCTTCTGAAAGACTACGCCCCGAAAGATTTTATCACGGATTTGTTTTAGGACTGCTTGTAGAACTTCGTGACAGGTATATAGTGACTTCAAACAGGGAGAGCGGGTACGGACGGTATGACGTAATACTCGAACCCCGAAACCCTGCCCAGAATGACGGAATAATACTTGAATTTAAGGTACACGACAAAGAAGACGGCGAAAACACCCTTGAAGATACAGTAAGATCGGCACTTATGCAGATAGAAGAAATGAAATATGAACAAGTGATTATAGAGCATAATGTACCAAAAGAGAAGATAAGAAAATACGGATTTGCGTTTGAAGGGAAGAAAGTGCTGATAGGTACAGTTTAGTAAAATAATTCAATGTGAAGATCAGGACTCAAAAAAATATCATCGTATTTCCGGATGTAATGCTATGATAAAACAAAAAAACTAAAAGGTGTGAATAAAATGTTATTCAATAAGGCTCAAAAAATAGTTATGGTATTTCTGATGACGGCAATACTGACAATGGGAGTGTCATGTGATAAAAAAGAAACCAATACCGACAGCACTTCGCAAAATACTCAGTCAGAGGCAACAAATCAGAGCAGTGACATAGAGAGTGACTCCAAATATACTGCAAGCGACAGGGAAGACAAGTTTGATTTTACAGGGCTTGCTTCGCAGAAATATGCAGATGTTTTTGCTCAGAAGGACAAGAGTGTGAGATATACTCTTAAATGGTCATACGGTGAGGGGTATGAGGACAAAGGGATAAACTATATCTATTGTGATCCTGAAAAGAGTTATTATTCTATTAATATGACTCAGCCTCTTTTCAATAATTCAAAGTTTATCTTAAAAGACCATGTTATTTATGATATTTATGATGACTCCAAGGTGTATGCCGAAACTGATATGTATAAAGCTGCGATGGAAAACGGATATCTTACGATAAGTGAGTTTGAAAGTTTTGCGGCAGATATATTTGCAGGGCTATACTATCTTGGAAGCGGTAAAAAGATGATAGACAAAAAAGAATATGATTTTGATGCGTACTTTACCACCAAACAAGTGGAGTTGTGGTTCATACTTGATGAAAACGGTGAACTTTATGCTATAGAGCCGATATTTGATTATCATAAGGATGAATACATGTATATCGAAGAATTTTCTACAGAATATGATGAAAATGTATATGAAATTCCCGAAGGATATAAAAAATTTGTTGAATAAAAGAAATTTTATATTTTGACGAAAACTATTGAAATTTTCTGAAATATATTATATAATAGTTGTATACAAAAAAAGCGGATATAGGGGTGATGGAAATGTTTGCACAGTTGTTTGGTTACTACTTGCTTAATAATGACATCATATCCCGTGAACAGCTGAATGAAGCACTTGTAAATAAGAATATATACAAGTCTAAACTTGGTTCTCTGTTTACCGATGCAGGATATATGACAAAAGAGCAAGCAGAATATATTCACACGGAGCAAAAACATTTTGATAAGAAATTCGGTGACATAGCGGTTTTCCTGGGTTTTCTTACAAGAGCTCAGATGGAGGAACTTGTAAAAAGACAGGAACAGGATGACACGGCTTTGTACGATGCGCTTATCGCCAAGGGGTATATAACTTCATCAGAACACAAAAATCTTCTACAGACATTTCGTCAGGAACTGGGGCTGACTGACGAACTCAGTGATAAAGACCTTGTACGTGACCTTATAAATATTTATGAGCTTGAAGGAAATGAGTATAAGGATATTTACGCTGATTATGTTGCATTGTTTGTAAGAAATGCGATAAGATTTGTCGGAGATGATTTTGCGTTTTCAAGTTTTAATCCTGAAAAAGAAGCATTTCAGGAGTGTATGGTAAGTCAGAAAATCGAAGGAAAGCTTTCACTTGACGTAGAAGTTTACGGAGCAGTGGAAACATTTGAAGAATTTTCACGCAGATATTCGGAAAATATCGGTGCAAATTCGGTAGGAATAGGCGATTTTCTTGATTTGCAGAATGCTCTTTATGCTTCAAACAGATTTGCATCAGATAATCTTAAAGTTACGTTAAGTTCACGTATATCCGATACGGACAGGAATATAACAACTGAAGATAAAAAAGTTGTAATTCCGCTTTCATTCACTTTTGGTAAGATTTATCTGTGCGTTATAAAAAAGTAATTATCATTTAACCTTACTAAAATATATTTAAAAACGACAAACGACGTAGTGTTATGCTACGTCGTTTGTCGTTTTTAAGAGATTTCGCCTATAAGCCATTCCAGTACATTTACACGTCGGATGCCGTTGTAGTCGGCTTGCGGGTCTTCGTCAAGGGTGAGGATAAATTTCTGATAATGGTCATTTATTTTTTGTAGTGGTGCAAGTTCACGTTGTAGTGTTTTTTCATCACGTACAGTTGTGGCAACCTGATAATATATGATGCGATGTGGTTCTTCGGCTACAAAATCTACTTCAAGAATATCAAGTTTTCCTACACTTACACGAAAACCACGTCGTATAAGTTCCAGGTAAACTACATTTTCAAGTATATGACCTACATCTGTGGATCTTGAGCCAAGCAGAGCGTATCGCATTCCCATATCAACCGCATAGTATTTTCCAAGAGTTTTTAAGTATTCTTTACCTTTTATATCAAATCTTCGTGCTTCATAGATTATAAAACTTTCAGTAAGAGCAGTTATATATTTTTCTATTGTTTTTGCATCTGTTTTTCTGCCGTTTGAGGTCATTGTATCGGCTATTTTTTTTGAAGAAAGCGGATTTCCGATATTGTCAAAGATAAATCTTGTGACGCTTTCAAGTATCATCGTATCATGTATTTTCTTTCGTCCGGCTATGTCTTTTATAACAATTGTGTTGTAAATACTGTCAAGATAGTCACGTATTTCTTTAGGTTGGTCTTTAAGATTAAGTGCATATGGGAAAGAACTGATTTCGAGGTATTCACGATATTTTTTCTGAAGGTCGCTCTTACTGCCGGTAGAAAGTACATATTCTTTAAAAGAAAGAGGTAACATAGATACTTCAATATATCTTCCTGAAATAAGAGTTGCTATTTCACTTGAAAGTAAATCAGCGTTTGAACCTGTCAGATATATATCGGTATTTTCTTTGATGTACAAGCTGTCTATTACTCTTGGAAAATCACGGCATTGTTGGATTTCATCTATGAAAATATATGTCATTTTATCTTTTTGAAGTCTTTGCTTTATGTATTTGTATAGTTCCTTAGGCTCACGCAGTTCATCAAAATCATAATCTTCAAGATTTATTGATATTATCTGAGTTTCATCTGTTTTATTTTCACGAAGATAATCCTGAAAAATTTCCATAAGCGTTGATTTTCCGCAACGACGTATACCTGTTATGACTTTTATTATTTGCTTATCTTTTAAAGAAATAAGTTTATCAAGATATTCTTTTCGTTCTATTCTGTTTTTCATATGATACGCCTCCGTTTTTATATATATTATATCCCAAAACTCATAAAAAATCAATAGTTTTGGGACTGCATTCCTAAAACTTCTGGAAAAAATTGTGTTTTAAGGATTATTTAATATTTTGTATGATATACTTTTTTTATAATAAACGAGAAAGGGAATGATAGATTTGAAAGAAATTCTTAAAGTACGTGATTTGTGCAAGACGTATATAGTAAATCAAAGACAGAACAATGTTTTGAAAAATGTAAATTTCACTGTTTATGAAGGCGAGATGGTCGCAATTATGGGACCTTCAGGGTCAGGAAAATCAACGCTTCTTTATACTGTTTCAGGAATGGACAGTGTGACTGCCGGTGAAGTGGAATTTATGGGAAAGAGTATAGTCAGGATGAATGAAAATGAACTCTCTGAGCTCAGACTCAATGAAATGGGGTTTATTTTTCAGCAGATGTATATGTTGAAAAATCTCACTGTACTTGATAATATAGTTCTTCCTGCATATCAGTCGGGAAAAATAAAGGAAACACGTAAAGAAACAATGGCTCGTGGCTGTATGCTCATGAAAAATCTCGGAATTTCCGAAATAGCCGATAATGATATAAATGAAGTTTCGGGAGGACAGTTGCAAAGGGCTTGTATATGCCGTAGCATGATAAATAAACCTGCTGTAATATTTGCAGATGAACCGACAGGTGCTCTGAATCGTTCTTCTTCTGATGATGTTATGAAAGAGCTTGTAAAGCTCAACAAAAACGGCACATCAATGTTGCTTGTAACACATGATGTGAAGGTAGCGGTAAAATGCACCAGAGTGCTGTACATAGTAGACGGAAATATAAAGGGAGAATATGATCAGGAAAAATATACAGATGAAGGAAAGCTCCGTGAGCGAGAACGTGCACTTGGTAACTGGCTTATGGAAATGGGTTGGTAGTAAATAATGTAATTTTTGATGAAAGGAAACAGAAAGTTGTGTTTTTTAAAATATTAAAAAAAGATATAAAAAGAAAGAAAACAATGAATATTATACTTCTGTTTTTTGTTGTATTGTCTTCAATGTTTGCTTCAAGCAGTGCCAATAATATAATAACTGTCATAAACGGTATAGATAACTTCTTTGAAAAAGCACAGGTGCCCGATTGTGCCCTGATGATATCAAATGAAGAAGATGCAAAAGCACTTCCTGATATACTTGAAAGTATGAGTGAAGTGAAAGAATACAGATATGAATTTAATTTTTTTCTTGGAACAGGTATCAGATACAAGGATAAAAGTTCAAGCGGTATGATCGTTTCAGATGACAATATGGGAATCGTATATTTTGATAAAAATAATGACCCTATCAAAAATGTTGAACCGGGAACTATATATGTAGTCGGAAAATTTATGGATGAATTTGGCGTAAAAAGCGGTGATGATATAGCAGTAGAGTTTCACGGAGAATCGTACAGATTCAAAGTTGCAGGTTACCTTAAAGATGCGATATACGGCTCGACCATGGCAGTCGGTTACAAATTTATAATCAACGCCGAAGATTTTAAAAGAATTGTTCCAAAAGAATGTAAGCTTGGTGAGACAGGAAAGTATTATATTTATTATGTTCATACAGATGATACGGATAAAGTTCTGAGTACGATAAGCCAGAATGATATTGAATCAGTAAATTTTAAGAAGTCAGCATTTAAGATAACATATATTATGGATACTCTGACAGCGATGGTATTGCTTGTGCTTGGTATATTTCTTATATCTATAGCACTTGCAGTGTTAAGATTTACTATTTCCATAACGATTTCCGAGGATTATCGTGAGATAGGTGTTATGAAGGCTATAGGTATAAAAGAAAAGGTAATAAGAAAAATTTATCTGACAAAGTACCTTGTTATAGCGGTTGCAGGTTCTTTAACAGGTTTTGTAGCCGGTATCCCTTTTGGAAAATTTATGCTTGCGGGTGCACCCAAGTCCATAGTGCTGGAAAATGAAAACATGATACTTATCAGTGCATTGTGTTGTATATCAATAGTTTTTATAACAGGCATTTTCAGTTTTGGCTGTACTGCGAAAATAAACAGATTAAGTCCGGTAAATGCTATAAATAACGGTTCTACAGGCGAGACCTTCAAAAAGAAAAGTAAACTGCATCTTGAAAAATATCGTCTTTCGCCTGCAAAGTTTATAGCGCTCAGTGATATATTTGCAAGACCCAAACGTTTTATAGTAATAACGCTGGTATATACGCTTTCTCTTTGTATGGTACTTATACTTGCAAATACTGCAAATACTCTGGGCAGTAGTGAATTTATAAGATTATATGGAATAAAAAAATCAGATGTGTACATAAACGATATGGGACTGCTGGACACGTTCACATCGGATAATAAAATAGAAACTCTGAAATCTCATATTCTTAAAACAGAGGAAATGTTAAAAGAAAACGGAATGGACGCAAGCTGTATGTGTGACCTTATAGTGACTCTTAATGTGTCTTACAAGGAGAATAATTACAGAGCTATGGTTTTTCAGGGAATAGGTGCAAGTGCTGATATGTATGATTATTGTGAAGGTACTCCGCCCCGGAATGCTGATGAAATTGCGGTTACTACTGTAATAGCCGACACTCTCGGAGTTCGTATAGGTGATACAATAACCATTCATATGGATTCGGGAAATAAAGACTTTATCATAACAGCACTGTATCAGTCTATGTATGATATGGGTAACGGTATTCGTTTGCATGAAACAGCAAAGATGGATTATTCTCAGATATACAATTCTATGGGACTACAGGTTGATTTTAATGATAGTCCGTCAGATAAAGTGATAGAACAGAGAATAAGAAAGATAGAAAAACTATATGATCATGATGAAAGAATACAGGTATGGAGTGCAGAAGAGTATGCTTTGGAAACAGTAGGTACGGTTGTTGAGGCGATAAATGCGGTAAAAATTATGACAATAATTTTATCGGTTATAATAATAGCTCTTATAACGATTTTAATGGAACGTTCTTTTATAGAAGACGAAAAAACGCAGATATCGCTTCTCAAGGCAATGGGCTTTAAGACAGGTACAGTTATAAAATCACATATTTTCAGATTTGCTTTCCTATGCATACCGGTTACAGTTCTGTCACTTGTGTTAAACTACCCTCTTACAAATCTGATTGTGAACCCTGTATTTTCGGCTTTTGGTGCAAATCTGGGAATTGATTATGTGATAAAGCCTCTTGAAATATTTATTCTTTATCCTGCAATTATATTATGCACAACTGTTTTAAGTGCGTTTTTTACATCTTTGTACACAAAAAAAATCACCGCTTCACAGATTTCAATGATCGAGTGATATGCAAAAATGTCTGTTGTCTTATATAGATAACAGGCATTATTTTATTATGGTTTATGGTTGACTCAGCGTGTAATAGGGATTATAATAAAGTTATATTTACACAGGAAGGCGTGAGATATTATGACAGATATATTGATTGTAGAAGACAATGAAGAGTTGAGCAGTTTGTTATGTGATTTTTTAAGAGCGGAAGATTATACGGTATCCGTAGCCGATACAGGTGAAAAGGCGCTGACGCTTTATGAAAAATACGGAGCAAAACTTGTTATACTGGATGTACTGCTTCCGGGAATTGACGGATTTGCGGTATGTTCAAAGATACGTGAAAACAGTAACACACCTATACTTATAGTGAGTGCCCGAACAGAAAAAGAAGATAAACTAAACGGTCTTATTCTTGGTGCTGATGATTACATTGAAAAACCGTATGACATAGATATTCTTCTTGCAAAAATAGATGGTATCTTTAAAAGACGTTATGCCGTAGATGAGATAACGGATAATAACATCACAATAAACAGGGCAAGCCGTACAGTTCTCAAAGACGGAAATCGTGTAGAAATGACATCGAAGGAATTTGAACTGCTTCTCATGTTTTTAGAAAACAAAGGGAAAGCGCTTACCAAAGAATATATTTTTGACACGATCTGGGGAAGTGAAAGTTTTTCAGAACAGCAGACACTTACAGTACACATAAAGTGGTTAAGGCAGAAGATAGAAGAAGATCCGAAAAATCCTCAGAAAATTAAAACTGTATGGGGCGTGGGGTATAAGTACGAATGAGAAATTTTAACAGGATTTTTGCTGTGATAATAGTTGTTATACTCATACTCTTTGCAGTATCAAATATTATGGCAATCAAACTATGCAGGCAGGAAAACGGGAGAGGTTACAGGGTAGAGATACATCGTCTGATAAAAAATATAGAGGATAACGGTTATGAAGATCTTGATTTGTCGGATTGTCTGTATGTAAAAGATGTTGTAAAAAAATCCGGTGACGATTTTTATAAAAGTGAGAGCGATTACTACATATGGGAAAAGGACGGTCAGCTGTATCGTTTTGAGTATGAAAATATATCAGACAGTATAACTAAAAAAGTTTTGACGGTAATAAACGGTGTGCTTGTAATTGTTTTATTGATTGTAGTTTTAATCTACATATATATCCGACATAAAATATTAATGCCATTTGAAAAGCTTACAGATGTACCATATCAATTGTCAAAAGGTAATCTTACAGTGCCTCTTAAAGAAAGTAAAAACAAATTTTTCGGAAAATTTATCTGGGGTGTTGATTTGCTTCGTGAAAATATTCAACAGCAGAAAGAACGGGAACTTGAACTTCAGAAAAATCGTAAAATGTTGCTTTTATCTCTATCCCATGACATCAAAACTCCGTTGTCAGCAATAAAATTATATTCAAAAGCGTTATCTAAAAATCTCTACAATGATACAAAAAAACAAATCGAAATAGCTGAAAATATAAACTCAAAAGCAGATGAAATAGAACGCTATGTAACGCAGATAATAACAGCGTCAAGGGAAGAGATACTTGCATTTGACATGAATATAGACGAGTTTTATCTGTCTGACCTTGTAAGTAAGGTAGATAATTATTATACTGAAAAATTAGAACTTAATAAGATAAAATTTATCAAAGAAGGATATAATGATTGTCTGATTTACGGCGATATCGACCGAAGCGTTGAAGTATTGCAGAATATAATAGAAAATGCCATAAAATACGGCGACGGCGATTTTATACGACTGTCATTTTCCGAAGAGGACGGCTGTATTCTGATTTCAGTCTGCAATAGTGGCTGTACGCTGAAAAATGAAGAACTTCCACATATTTTTGACAGCTTCTGGCGTGGCGAAAACTCAACCGGACAAAAAGGAAACGGACTGGGCTTGTACATTTGCCGTAGTCTTATGAATAAAATGAATGGTGATATTTTTGCACATATTGAAGACGGTAATATTACGGTGACGGGTGTGTTTGCGAAGGTATAGCCTGTTTGTGGGCGTTGAACAAATATTGAAAATATGGTATACTAAGAGAAATGACAGAAACTTTGAAAGGAGCGGAATAGATGAAAAGAGCGATAGCCATAGGCAGGCAAAGCTATGAAACAATAATATCCCGAAAAAATTTTTATGTAGATAAAACATTATTTATAAAAGACTGGTGGGAAAGTGAAGATGATGTAACACTTATAACCCGACCGAGAAGATTTGGAAAAACTCTGAATCTTGATATGATGAACTGTTTTTTCAGTACCGAGTATAAAAACAGAGCAGACCTTTTTGAAAATTTAAAAATCTGGGAGCATGAAGAGTACAGAGAGATGCAGGGAAAATATCCTGTTATTTTTCTTAGTTTTGCCGGGATAAAAGATAATAATTACGATGATGCACTTGGAACATTTTTTGATACATTTGTTGAACTCTATAAGGAGCATGAAAAAATGTTAACTGAAAGCACAAATCTTTCAGAACGTGATAAAAAAGACTTTGAAAAAATCATTGATGCACTTGAAGAGGGTGAAGACAGAACAATATTTAAGTTGGTTTTAAAAAAATTGTCTAAGTTTTTATCAAAGCATCACCAAAAGAATGTAATAATCCTGCTTGACGAATATGATACGCCATTACAGGAAGCCTATGTAAACGGCTACTGGAATGAGATGTCAGGGCTTATAAGAAATCTTTTTAATAATACTTTCAAAACAAATAAATATTTGAGCCGTGCAATACTTACCGGTATAACAAGAGTGAGCAAAGAATCAATGTTTTCAGATCTCAATAATCTTGAATTGTGTACAATGTCCAGTGAAAAATATCAGGAATACTTTGGGTTTATTGAAGATGAAGTATTTGAATCAATGAACGAATACGGATATACAAATAAAGACGAAGTAAAGCAGTGGTATGATGGATTTACAATAGGAACAGAGCATGGTATGTATAATCCATGGTCAATAATAAATTTTCTTGATAAGGGTATACTTGCACCCTACTGGTCAAATTCAAGTTCAAACACCCTTGCAGACCAACTTCTTCGTGAGGGAGATGCAGGACAGAAACAGGACTTTGAAAAGCTTTTAAACGGAGAAACTATAAGTAAAGAAATAGATGAAGAAATAGTATTCAAGCAACTTGATGAGGACAGTAATGCAATATGGAGTTTACTTTCAGCAAGCGGATATCTCAGAATAAATTCTATAAAGTCCGGAATATATGAACTGGAGATAGTAAACTATGAAGTAATGTATATGCTCAGAAAACTTGTAAAAGGATGGTTCTCGAAAAATTCCAAAAATTACAATGATTTTATACGTGCTTTACTAAAAGGTAATGTACGTGAAATGAACAAGACAATGAACGAACTTACATTATCCATGTTCAGTTCATTTGATGCAGGAAACAGACCATCGGAAAGACTACGCCCCGAAAGATTTTATCACGGATTTGTTTTAGGATTGCTTGTAGAACTTCGTGACAGGTATATAGTGACCTCAAACAGAGAAAGCGGATACGGAAGGTATGACGTAATACTCGAACCCCGAAATCCCGCCCAGAATGACGGAATAATACTCGAATTTAAAGTGCATGACAAAGAAGACGGAGAACACACCCTTGAAGATACGGTAAAATCGGCACTTATGCAGATAGAAGAAATGCAGTACGACAAAACTCTTACAGAACACGGAGTACCAAAAGAGAAAATAAGAAAATACGGATTTGCGTTTGAGGGTAAGAAAGTGCTTATCGGAGCGTCTTAAAAATTTAACTTTGAAAGGAGCGGAATATATGTCAAGACCGATTGCAATAGGTTCGCAGAGTTTTAGCACTATAATAGAGGAAAACTGCTTTTTTATAGATAAAACATTATTTATAAAAGACTGGTGGGAAAATAAAGATTCTGTAACACTTATCACCCGACCGAGAAGATTTGGAAAAACACTCAATCTTGATATGATGAACTGTTTTTTCAGTACCGAGTATAAAAACAGAGCAGACCTTTTTGAAAATTTAAAAATCTGGGAGCATGAAGAGTACAGAGAGATGCAGGGAAAATATCCTGTTATTTTTCTTAGTTTTGCCGGAATAAAAGAAAAGGATTATATTTCTGCGGTTTATAGGATAAATAGCAGGATAAGAGAATTATACGAAAGTAATTCACATATATTAGAGTCGCCTAATCTGACAAAAAGAGATAAAGAAAGATTTGAAAACTCGATAGATAAAATAGAAGATATAGATTTGCCGGATTCGATAAACCGGTTGTGTTACTATATGAGCAAGTGTTATGAAGACAAAGTAATAATCCTCCTTGACGAATACGATACGCCATTACAGGAAGCTTATGTAAACGGCTACTGGAATGAGATGTCAGGGCTTATAAGAAATCTTTTTAACAATACACTTAAAACAAATAAATATTTAAGTCGTGCAATACTGACCGGAATAACAAGAGTAAGCAAAGAATCAATGTTTTCAGATCTTAACAATTTGAAACTATGTACAATGTCCAGTGAAAAATATCAGGAATACTTCGGATTTAGCGAAGACGAAGTATTTGAATCAATGAACGAGTACGGATATACAAATAAAGACGAAGTAAAGCAGTGGTATGACGGATTTACGATAGGAACAGAACATGATATGTACAATCCCTGGTCAATAATAAACTTTCTGGATAGTGGAAAACTCGAACCATACTGGTCAAATACCAGTTCAAACAGTCTTGCAGGAAAACTAATAAAAGAAGGAAGCAAAGAGATAAAATCAGATTTTCAAACCTTAATTGAAGGCGGAACAATCACTAAAAAAATAGATACCGAAATGGTATTTTCCAGACTTTCTTCAGATGAAGACGCAGTATGGAGTTTACTTGTGTCAAGCGGATACATGAAACCGATATCCCAAAACGGTACAAAGACAGAAATAACAATAACCAACTATGAAGTAAGACAGATGTTTGAAGGGCTTGTAGAAGAATGGTTCGGAATGGAGCGTTCAGAATACAATGATTTCATAAGAGCATTACTAAAAGGCAATGTACGTGAAATGAACAAAACAATGAACGAACTCACATTATCCATGTTCAGTTCATTTGATGTAGGAAACAGACCATCTGAAAGACTACGCCCCGAAAGATTTTATCACGGATTTGTTTTAGGATTGCTTGTAGAACTTCGTGACAGGTATATAGTGACCTCAAACAGAGAAAGCGGATACGGAAGGTATGACGTAATACTCGAACCCCGAAATCCCGCCCAGAATGACGGAATAATACTCGAATTTAAAGTGCATGACAAAGAAGACGGAGAACACACCCTTGAAGATACGGTAAAATCGGCACTTATGCAGATAGAAGAAATGCAGTACGACAAAACTCTTACAGAACACGGAGTATCAAAAGAGAAAATAAGAAAATACGGATTTGCGTTTGAGGGTAAGAAAGTGCTTATCGGAGCGTCATAACAACAACTTTTAAGAGGTAACATAACATGACATACAATATATTAAACGAAAATTTTGTCGGAAATTGTGTTCCGATATTAATTACCATAGGTAATCTACAATCTATAAATGAGTTTCGTAAAACAAGACATAAGATACGAGCTTTTTCTGTCATATACGGCATTATCGGTGCATTGGTGATTGTTTTACTGAAAATAGATAAACAATCTGCTTTTGAGTGGGTAGGTTTGTATTCGGTAATTTATTTTTTTCTGGAGTATATCAGAGATAAATCTTCAAGATTTTTTTCTTTATCAGAACAAGTGGAAGATGACAACTATCTATACTATAAGATTATATGTCCTTTTATCGGGCTAGCGGGTTTGCTACTCTTGCTTTTTACGTTTAGTCCATTATTCTCTAAGCTTATATGCAAACTGGATAGTAATATTTATATGTTGGCGAAGTATAATTATGTTATTGGGGTCATATCGTATTTTTGGTATTATATAGTTGTCAAAAAAAGATTTCCGACCAAAAACATTAAGTTAAAGTAAAAAAACAATATTTGTTGTTAGTGATTTCAGGGAGGTATATTATTATGAGAGAAAACAATGATATAAATTTTTTAAGTAAACATAAGCTTATGATGTGTACAATGGTGATACTGCGTTTTATAATGTGTATAGCATTTTATATATGTAACTGGTTACTATACGAAAAGTGTCATACATACTACGGAATGAGTGGAATACCATATAAAGAAGGGTTTGTTATGACTGTACTGGTAGCATTGGAACTGCTATTTCTAGCACTTTCTTTAGAATCGGTTTATAAGTTTTCAACACCTGAAACTTTGAAGTTTTATAAACATTACAGGATAGTATATGCAACATATGTTATTTTAATGGTTTCAACGTATATAACGCTTGTGAGCAACAGTAAATTAGTAGTTTATTTTTTACTGTGGGGTGCTTTGTTTTTAGCTTCGATTCTGATAAATATATTTATATCAAGAAAGGCTTGTTTTTTAACGTATAGAGAACTTAATGAATGGCTAAAAGATTATTGTGTTGATATAGATGATAACCAAAAATCTGCCTTAAAGAAAATAAAATCAGAAAATATAAAATTATTGATTTTTTATGTGATTTCATTTTGGGTATATAAACATATTATGTCATTTACATGGCTGTTTATAATATATGAATTGATTTATATGGCTTTCTTAGTTTGGAGATACAGAGAAGTTTTTAAATATTACTATCCTGAAAGATATCTGGAAATATCGTTATTAAATGCTGTTTTTTGCGGTGCAGGTGCATTAATTGTATTTTTGTTAAACATGAAATATCTTAATATAGAAATTTTTCAGAACCGTACTCTCGAAGAACTGTCTGTTATACAAATATTATTTATGATACCGTTTGCCATCTGGGAATTATCTAAATATCGTGGATACAGATGTTTTGAATACATGAAAATAGTAGATGAAACAGACTTGTCAGGGAAAAAGAAGAAATGATTTTCAAACAATAAAATATTTTTTAAAGATGAGATAACTATGGAACAAGATAATAATAAACTAAAATTTGTACATCAAAGATTTTACATGAGGTCATACAGTTGTATACCGATTGTTTTTAGTTCGCCTTTTCTGGAAGGGTATATCATGAATAAACTTGGGTTTGATCCGGAAGAACATAAAATCCTATTTTGCCTTATATCAGGGATATTAGTGTTTATATTAGGTGACTTCTTATTTAAGTATACATCAAAGTTTTTTTACAGAGATGGAGAAATAACCGTAGATGGTGATAATATTGTTCTGAAAACTACTAAAACATTTGAATTCAAGCGTTCAAATCTGGTTGAGGTAGTGCAAAAAGAATTTTATTATTTTGGAGTAAATATGCTGATAGTGTATTTGCGATATAAAGACGGTGACAATGAAAAAGAAGTAAAATTTTTTTCTCGTGATTACTTTGATGATGATAAATGTCCCGATGATGTACAGGCTGTTTATGACTTTCTAAAAATAGATAGAGATAGATAGCGAAAAAAGTTCTCTTGATTTTGTTGATGTTGCGTAAAGTTTATAAAATTATATTGCTTTTTTTATTTGTTTATGATATTATTAAAGAGTGATTAAATTAATTAAAACAATATTTTACCATACGAAAACAGGGGGGGGGATTTTTATGGCGGATTTTGTTAAAGAAGGCTTTACAATAGAAAACGGCTCGCTTATAGATGCTAACGGAAATAAATTTGTAATGCGTGGTATAAATCACGGCCATACATGGTATAAAAACTTTATCGATGAGGCACTTTCTGCAATATCCGGAACAGGTGCCAATTGTGTAAGAATAGTATTGTGTGCAGGGCATCACGATGAATGGAGAGGCGATAGTGCCGAAAGTATCAGAAGTATCATAGAAAAATGTAAATCTCATAAAATGATAGTCATACTTGAACCACACGACAGTACAGGAAAAGACGAATTTGAACCATTAGAGAAATGCGTTGACTATATCATTGAAAATAAGGACGTATTTATAGGTCAGGAGCAATATGTTATCGTAAATATAGGTAACGAGTGGCCCGGAAAATGTGACGCAGATATGTGGTGTAAAGGTTATACCAAAGCTGTAAGCAGAATACGTGCGAGCGGTATAAAAAATACCCTTATGATAGATTCTGCGGGCTGGGGCCAATGGGGATATTGTATTGAAGCAAAAGGTATGGAAGTATTTGAAAGTGACCCTATGCGAAATACTATGTTTTCTGTTCATATGTACGGCAGTGCAGGTGGCAGTAAAGAAAGTATCGAGCAGAATATAAAGTATGCAACAGACCAGGGACTTTGCGTATGTGTCGGAGAATTCGGACATCGCCATTCTGACGGTGAAGTAGACGAAGATTACATAATGCAGTACTGCCGTGAAAATTCAATCGGATATCTTGCGTGGAGCTGGAAGGGAAACAGCGGAGGCGTAGAGTATCTCGACCTTGCACTTGACTGGGAAGGAAATGAGCTTTCTGATGACTGGGGCAAGGTGGTTATTGACGGTACAAATGGTATACGTGAAACATCACAAATATGTACAGTTTATTAATATAAATCAAATATTGCGAATCAAAAAAATATCCGATAAGTGTTGAGCTTATCGGATATTTTTTTGATTTGTGCAAAGTGAACATAAAAAATATACAGGTAAACGATATTACTGTTTATAAAATTGTTGTTGTAAACAAAGTTATTGGTTATAGCTAATAATACATTGACCTTATATTCGTTTGGATATATAATTTAAGAGTGAAGTATAAAAAAGTGGCGTATTTGTGTGTTAAATATGGCTTTTTTATGCTGTTTGTCAAATGTGTATATATTTTATTAGGAGGAAGTTGCATGAAAAAAGTTTTGTCATTAATAGCGGTAACAGCGTTAATGCTGAATGTATCAGGCAGTTTTGCCGGTACTGATGTGTATGGAGCGGATAACTATTTGCTTCACAGCACATTTGAGAGCGGAACAGACGGCTGGACCGGAAGAGGTTCTGCGACAGTTTCAAAATCATCATCGGCAGCGTATGACGGAAAAGGTTCTCTTGCGGTAAGCGGAAGAACTGCAGAGTGGAATGGTGCTACTATTTCACTGTCATCGTCAACGTTCAGATCAGGTACAAGTTACAGTTTCAGCGCAGGTGTATTGCAGACATCAGGAAACAGCGAAGATATTTCCATGACACTGCAGTATACTGATGCGTCAGGAACAACAAATTATTCAAATATCGCTACGGTAAGTGCAGGCAGAAATGAGTGGAAACAGATTTCAAACGAAAGTTATATTATTCCGGCAGGGGCATCTGATGTACAGCTTTATTTTGAAACAGCAAGTACTATGGATTTTTATGTTGATGAAGTCGTTGTTGCTTCAGAAGGAACAAAGGTAGACGGGTCTTCAGGAACTGTTACACCGCCTGTTGTAACACCATCAACACCGGTAAAAAATATTCATGGTGATGTAAATAAAGATGGCGTGATAAATATTGCAGATCTGTGTTTTACCAAGAGTGCGATAATAGGAGAAGCTGATTCGACTACAAAAGGAAAAGCCGATATAGACGGAGAAAACGGAGTTAATCGTATAGATTTTGGATTTATGCATGATTTTCTTATCGGAAAAATAAAAGAACTGCCAAAGCCTGCGGTGCAGATACCTGAAAAGTCATATGATTTTCCGGCTGTAAGCTCCATAAAAAATTCAACTTCATTGCCTGATCCGTTTATATTCAATGACGGCTCAGTGGTGAGCAGTGTTGCAGACTGGGCAAGACGTGCTTCTGAAATAAGCTGTATGTATGAGTACTATATGTATGGTATGTGGAGAGATGGTTCAGATGAAGAAGTAACGTATTCTATCAGCGGAAATAAGATGACTGTAAATATAAAACGTAAAAGTACAGGAAAAACGACATCGTTCCCGGCTGTTATAAACCTTCCGTCAAAGGTAAGGCATGACGGAGGCGCACCTGTAATAGTCGGTATGCATACCGGCATATCGGAAAGTACAGCAACATCACTCGGATATGCAGTAATTACTGTAGACGCAGGAATTTTCTCAAATCCTGTAGCATCTGATGATACAAATCACAAGGGTGCGTTTTATGACCTGTATCCATACGGAAACTCATGGGATGAGCAGACAGGTGCACTCATGGGTTGGAGCTGGGGTTGCAGTAAGATACTTGATGCGCTCTATGCAGGTGCGGCAAAAGAACTTAATATAAATCCTGACAGTTCGATCGTAACAGGTGTTTCACGCTGGGGTAAAGCAGCATCAGTGTGTGGCGCTTTTGACAAGCGTTTCAAAATGTGTGCACCATCTTGCTCAGGTGCAGGCGGTCTTGCTGTCTACAGATACAAGTCTGAAGGAAAAACATATGATTTCTCATCGAAGGGCGCATCTTCAAACTACAGATACGGTCAGAACGAACCACTCGGAAGCCTTCAGTCAACAGCTGAAAGAGGCTGGTTCAACAACCGTTTCCTTGAATTCAGATCCGAAAGTCAGCTTCCTGTGGATCAGTATATGCTTGCAAGCCTTGTAGCAGATCCTGACAGATATCTTTTCATTATAGGTTCATGTGTATCAGAAGACTGGGTAAATGCTCCGTCAATGTGGCTCTGCTATAAAGCGACAAAGATAATATATGACTATCTTGGTATAAGTGACAACATTGCAATCAATATTCATAAAGAGGGGCACGCTGTAATAGAAGAAGATATAAAATATATGGTACAGTATTTTGACTATCATGTATATGGTATACAGCCGAGTATAGATCTCTCAACATTACAGACATCTGTATTTGATTTGCCGAAAAACAGCGATCCTTTCTTCTCAAGTTTCAGTGGACATTGGACTTATAAATAAAAAATAATCACAAAAAAACAGCCGTGCATTTTCTCAAATGCACGGCTGTAAAATTTATTAAATTAAATTAAATTTTAAATTAGTTGTAAAGGTTAGAAAGTCTAACGAGGTAGTCGTATCTATCCTTAGCATTTTCAAGAGCCTTGTTGAAGAGTTCTTCAGCTCTTTCAGGATTCTGACGAGCAAGTGAGTTGTAACGAACTTCGCCCATGAGGAAGTTCTTGTATTCGTCAGTATTAGGAGCCTTAGAATCAAGAATGAATGGGTTCTTGCCTTCAGCCTTGAGAGCTGGGTTGTATCTGAAGAGGTGCCAGTAACCAGCCTGTACAGCCTTCTTTTCTTCTGACTGAGCAGTAGCCATACCTGTCTTGATACCGTGGTTGATACATGGAGCGTAAGCGATGATGAGTGATGGACCATCATATGCTTCAGCTTCCTGGATAGCCTTGATACACTGGTTGTAGTCAGCACCCATAGCAATGTGAGCAACGTAAACGTAGCCGTAGCTCATACCGATGCCAGCGAGGTCTTTCTTCTTAACTTCCTTACCGGCTGCAGCAAACTGAGCTATAGCACCTGTAGGAGTTGATTTTGAAGACTGACCGCCTGTATTTGAGTAAACTTCTGTATCGAATACGAAGATGTTTACATTTTCGCCTGAAGCGATAACGTGGTCAAGACCGCTGAAGCCGATATCGTAAGCCCAGCCGTCACCACCGAATACCCACATAGACTTCTTGCTGAGGTAATCCTTGTATGCGAGGATATCCTTACAGCTGTCGCAGTCGCAACCTTCGAGTTTGTTTACGAGAGCCTTTGTAGCAGCAGCGTTTTCAGGACCGTTGTTTACTGTTTCGAGGTAGTTGTTGATGATGTCCTTAACTTCAGCCTTGTCAGTGTTTTCGAGAAGTGTCTTAACCTTGTCGATTACTCTTGTACGGAGTGTGTTCTGAGCAAGGAACATACCATAGCCGTATTCAGCGTTATCTTCGAAGAGTGAGTTAGCCCATGCAGGACCCTTGCCTTCCTTATTTGTTGTGTAAGGAGTTGAAGGAGCAGAACCACCCCAGATTGAAGAACAACCTGTAGCGTTTGCGATATACATTCTGTCGCCGAAGAGCTGTGTAATGAGCTTAGCGTAAGGTGTTTCACCACAACCAGCACAAGCGCCTGAGAATTCGAGGAGAGGCTGTTTGAACTGTGAGCCCTTAACTGTAGATGGCTTGAACTTTTCAAGAACTTCAGGCTTTTCATCAACCTTGATTGAGTAATTAAATACAGCCTGCTGAGCTTCCTGTGTATCAAGAGGCTTCATAACGAGTGCCTTTTCCTTTGCAGGGCAGACATTAGCACATGAACCGCATCCTGTACAGTCAAGAACAGAAACAGCCATTGTGAACTTGAGGTCGCCGAGAGCAGGTTTGAATGCAGCTGACTTTGTACCAGCAGGTGCAGCAGCGAGTTCAGCGTCTGTCATAGGAATTGGTCTGATTACAGCGTGTGGGCAGACATATGAACACTGGTTACACTGGATACAGTTTTCAGGGAGCCATTCTGGAACGTTTACTGCGATTCCTCTCTTTTCGAATGCTGCAGAACCCTGTGGGAATGTACCGTCAGCCATATCAACGAATGTTGAAACCGGGAGAGTGTCACCCTTCTGAGCGTTACATGGCTGCTGGATGTTGTTTACGAAGTCGATAAGTTTCTTGTTATCGCCTGTAGCCTTATCCATACCCATCTGAGTATCAGCAGCGTCAGCCCATGAAGCAGGAACGTCGATCTTAACGATGTTCTGGTAACCTGCATCGATAGCGTCATGGTTCTTCTTAACGATGTCTTCACCCTTCTTCATGTAAGAAGCTGTAGCAGCGTCCTTCATGTACTTGAGAGCGTCTTCGAATGGAATGATGTCAGCGAGTTTGAAGAATGCGGACTGGAGAATTGTGTTGATTCTTGTGCCCATGCCTGTTTCTTTACCGAGCTTAACACCGTCGATTGTATAGAAGTTGATATTGTTCTGAGCGAGGTATCTCTTAACCTGACCTGGGAGGTGCTTTTCAAGGCCTTCCATATCCCACTGGCAG
Source organism: Ruminococcus sp. (assembly GCA_015066745.1). Lineage (GTDB taxonomy): Bacteria > Bacillota > Clostridia > Oscillospirales > Ruminococcaceae > HUN007. Next base: position 23,069 of record SVNW01000005.1, read on the forward strand.
TTAAGGAGGAATGTACCGTTTGGCTTGATGTCAGAAACGATATCATATTTGTCGATATATGACTGGTTGTGACAAGCTACGAAGTCAGCTCTGTTTACGAGGTATGTTGACTTGATAGGTGTCTTACCGAATCTGAGGTGAGATACAGTTACGCCGCCTGATTTCTTTGAGTCATATGCAAAGTAAGCCTGAGCGTACATGTCTGTGTGGTCACCGATGATCTTGATGGAGTTCTTGTTAGCACCAACTGTACCGTCAGCACCGAGACCCCAGAACTTACAAGCTGTTGTGCCTGCAGGAGCTGAGTCAAGAGCAACCCCTGTTTCGAGTGAAAGGTAAGTAACATCGTCGTTGATACCGATTGTAAATCTTGCCTTTGTTGTGTTTTCGTAAACAGCCTTGATCTGTGCAGGAGTTGTATCCTTTGAACCGAGACCGTATCTACCGCTGAAGATTTCAACATCGTTGAACTGTGTGCCCTTGAGAGCAGCAACAACGTCGAGGTAAAGTGGTTCGCCGAGTGAACCAGGTTCCTTTGTTCTGTCGAGAACAGAAATCTTCTTAACTGTTGAAGGAATAGCTTCTACAAGCTTGTCAGCGCAGAATGGTCTGTAGAGTCTTACCTTAACAAGACCGTACTTACCGCCCTGAGCGTTGAGGAAGTCTATTGTTTCTTCGATTGTATCATTTACAGAACCCATAGCGATGATGATGTGTTCAGCATCAGCAGCACCATAGTAGTTGAAGAGTTTGTAGTTTGTGCCGATTACAGCATTAACCTTGTCCATGTATTCTTCAACAACAGCCGGGAGTGCATCGTAATACTTGTTACATGCTTCACGAGCCTGGAAGAAGATATCAGGGTTCTGAGCTGTACCTCTGAGTACCGGATGTTCCGGATTGATAGCTCTGTTTCTGAATTCCTGAACAGCGTCCATATCAACCATACCAGCAAGTGTCTCTGTATCCCATGTTTCAATCTTCTGGATTTCGTGTGATGTACGGAAACCGTCGAAGAAGTGAAGGAATGGTACTCTGCCCTTGATTGTTGAAAGGTGAGCTACAGCGCCGAGGTCCATAACTTCCTGTGGGTTTGAAGAGCAAAGCATAGCGAAACCTGTCTGACGACATGCATAAACGTCAGAGTGATCACCGAAAATGTTGAGAGCGTGTGAAGCTACACATCTTGCAGAAACGTGGATAACGCAAGGGAGAAGTTCACCGGCGATTTTGTACATATTAGGAATCATAAGGAGAAGACCCTGTGATGCTGTATATGTTGTTGTGAATGCACCGGCAGAGAGTGAGCCGTGAACTGTACCTGAAGCACCTGCTTCAGACTGCATTTCAGCAACCTTTACTGTCTGTCCGAACATGTTTTTCTGACCCTTTGCAGACCACTGATCTGTAACTTCAGCCATTACTGAAGAAGGTGTGATTGGGTAAATAGCAGCTACGTCTGTAAATGGGTATGACGCCCAAGCAGCAGCATTATTACCGTCCATGGTTTTCATTTTTCTTGCCATTTTAAAATTCATCCTCCTGTAATATTTATCAAATCCTTATTGGATTGATTATCATTTTGCTTATGTCATTACTTTAACATAAACGTCACCTATTATAATAGCACAATAAGAGTCTTTTGTAAAGAGTGTGTTTGTAAAATATTATTGTAAATGCAGAGTTTTTTTGGTATAGTGATATAATAGGGAGTGGGATGACGGGAAATAAGTGCTTTTATGAAGTTGCACGCTTGAATATAACTACAAAAGAGTGTATAATTAATTTATCAATATTGCCTTGCACATCCGTTTCCGACGGTAACTTCGTGCATATCGGCTAATATTGAACGAAAAAAAATTTTTTGTTCAATTAAAATATGTATTTCATAATTCAATAATGACACAGAGAGGAATTTGTTTATGAAATTGTCTATAAAAAATATAGGTAAAATCAGTGATGCAAAGATAATGTTTGAGGGGATTACAGTAATAGGAGGGGACAACAGTACAGGTAAAACAACGATAGGAAAAACTTTGTTTGCAATGTACAAATCGTTTGATGATATTGATAACACGATTGAAAAAGAGTTAAAAAAATATATCGAAAAAATTATAAAAAATTGTTTTCCTGATATTAAAATTGATTTTAGAGTAAAATCAATTTTAATTTGGAACCCGGTAATTGATATAGACAAACTTTTGCATACGTATGCATCGGATGAAGAATATATAAAAGGATATATTAGAGAATGTATCAGTCATTCAACTATACAATATAAGATTCCGGAAGAACGGTTAAAAAAATGTTCTCAAATGATAAGAGATGCAGTTGGTGGAGATAAGTACAGATATGTAGAATTTAATGCACAAGAGATTTTTGAAGAGATTTTTGATAGTCAGATAATGAACGTTAATATGAAATCTACAGATATATCTGAAGTTAATTTCACAGACGGTAAACATAAAATCAGCATCCGCATAAGCAGTGGTGGTCTGAGCCTGTATTTTGAAGGTGGAATATGGAATAACAGGAACGTTGTTTTTATTGATAATCCATTTGTGGTGGATATGATGGATGGAAAAAAGAGTGGAAACAATGCTATGGAATCAGATTTGCTCATGAAGCTCAGAAAAGCGGATAAAAGAAGAGGAAGCAATCTTATAGAAAGAAGTATTAACAATGATAAGTTGAAAAATGTATCAGAGATTATTTCAAAGGCTACAGGCGGAGATATAGTTGTTCAAAACGGAAAACACGTTTTACGTGATAGTAATTTGTCAAAGCCGATAAATTTAAAGAATCTGTCGGCAGGTTTGAAGTCATTCTCTATTTTACAGATGCTTTTGCAGGATGGACGAATAAAAGATGGTGATATTCTTGTCCTTGATGAGCCGGAAATCCATCTCCATCCACAGTGGCAAATGCTTTATGCAGAGGCTATTGTGTTGCTTCAGCGTGATTTCGGGATAAATGTTCTTATAACATCGCACAGTGCCGCTTTTATCAGAGCTATAGAAAGTTATTGCGGAATATATGACAGGATGGATGTTCTTAATATTTATGCAACGAGAAAAGATGAAACGACGCAGACGGGGTATACGTTTGAAAACTTGTCATACAGTCAGTACGGCGTTGTGGATTTATATGGCGATCTGACAAATGTATTTGATGAGCTTGATGAAAAATTAAGCGAAAAATATGGTGATATGTATGACTGATATGACAGAATTGTTTGATAAAGCGTTGGAGTATGATAAGAGCTGTCCGGAAGAATTTCCTGACGAAAAGATATTTTCAAATATCTATTATACTTCATTGTCGCATTCTCTGCGGATTATGAAATCTTTAGTTGAAAATAATGATAAAAATATAAATGACAAAAAGACTATGAACGAATGGATTAAGGTCAGCGAGGGTGATGCGGACAAAAAAGAAGATATTGTGAACCCGGAAGATATCTGTGTTATAAATTTTGATGTCATGAAAAATGTAATGGATGTTGATAAAAACCGTTTATGTACAGTAGATGCGTTGCTTTTGTCAGAGGACAAAAGTGTTATCATTGAATTTAAAAATACCAAATTATCGAAAATTTATACGGAATACATTAATCTTGATCCTAAAAATAAAAAATGTATAATGGATAAGCTGATATGCGGAAAAAATCTATTGAAAGATTATATTGAAATATCAGATGTGCATTTTATGCTTGTTTATAATAAAAATGATATTCCGTCAAAAATTAAATCTCAAAAAGCTGAAGGAACAGAAGAAGTTCATACAAATTCCAAAGGAAAACAATCGAGGGTGAGCAAGGTTAAATTCACCAAACCTGTTTCGAAGAAAAATGATGTATTAAAAAACTTTGAAAAAGAATTTTCTAAGCTTGGATTTTCTGAATGTAAAAATACAGATTTTTTGTCAGGTACAAAATGCGGAAAAAAGATGGCTAAAAATAACAACAAATTTTCGTTAATCACTCAATATGAACTTTTGGAGTTTTATGAGATTTTTAAAAATTGGGATTGGGGAGATTATGCGAAATATTTCAACGGTTGATACTATCGAAGTTATCAACTGCCGATTTTTATTTATTGTTAGTATATTGACAAGAAAAAAAAGAATATGCTATACTGTAGATATCATATATATACAGTTGTGATAAGGAGGAAATATGAAATTACAGTTTAAAGAAATTTTTAAGAGTTTCGGTGAAAAGAAAGTATTAAAAGGCATTTCGTTTACTGCAGAGAGCGGAATGGCTTTTGGAATACTCGGAAGAAACGGTGCTGGTAAGACTACGAGTATAAGAATACTTATGAATGTATTTGCCGCAGATAGCGGTGAAGTGCTTCTGGACGGAAAGAAGATTGATTATTCCGGTATTAAAATAGGTTATCTTCCGGAAGAAAGAGGACTTTATCCGAAAAAGAAAATAGCAGAACAGCTCTGGTATTTTGCTGAGCTAAAGGGAATGAATCATTCGGATGCGGTAAAGGCTGTTGATTACTGGCTCGAAAGACTTGGGATGATAGAGTATCGTGACAAAAAGCTTGAAGTTCTTTCAAAGGGAAATCAGCAGAAAATACAACTTATAACAGCGATCGTACATGATCCTCAGATCATAGTACTTGATGAACCTTTTTCGGGATTGGATCCTGTAAATGCGATGCTTCTCGAAGACACTGTAAAAGAAGAGATATCAAAAGGAAAGATCGTGCTTTTTTCAAGTCATCAGATGAATTACATAGAAGAGTTCTGCGATCAGATAGCTATTTTAAATGACGGGCAGATTGCAATAAGCGGAAATATACGTGATATAAAGCGTGGTTATACGAGAGATAAGTTGGTATTGCGTTCGGTTGACAAGGAGAAAATCATAAAGGATCTTGGGGATATATGCAGTCTGTATGAAAATGATTCGCTTATGATAACACTTCCTGCTCCTGAACAGAAAAAGGAAATGATGTCGAAACTTGTATCAGAGTACGATATTGATGAAATAAGAGTTTTTGAACCTACGCTCAATGACATATTTGTAGAGTATACAGGCGGAGAAAAGGAGAATGATAAGAAATGAAACAGTTTGGAAGAATATTTAGATTTGAACTGCGGGGATATCTTACCAACAAGGTTTTTGTCGGAGTTACAGCACTTATAATGCTGGTAGTGGCATTTATAACATTTATACCTAGATTTAGCGGAGATAAAGATGAAAATAAACCCGATGGTGCAGATGATAAAAAAGTAATGATAGTTTCTGTGCATGATGATAGTGCTTCGGATATTATGCTCAGTTCGTTCAAAGCGGCATTTGCAGATTATGATGTACAGCTTGGTAGTGGTGATGTTGAGAGTATAAAAAAACAGATAAAAGATGAAAAAGCCGAATGTGCATTTGTATTTGACACAATCACAACATATAAGTATTATGTAAATAATCTTACTATGAGCGATACAAATATGGCAAGTGCAAATGAGCTTGTGCGTGGTGTTTATCAGATACTTGCGATGATCGAGGGCGGTATACCTGAAGTTGAGGCTCAGGAAATAATGAATGTCATGATAGAAGGCGAAAGTGTAAGTCTTGGTCAGGATCAGATCAATAATTTCTTCTACACATATATCATGATAATGGCACTTTATATGGTTATTGTGTTGTATGGACAGATGATCTCAACAAGCGTTGCTGCTGAAAAGAGTTCAAGAGCTATGGAACTTCTTATAACAAGTGCAAAGCCTGTAAATATGATGTTCGGTAAAGTGTTTGCGGCTTGTCTTGCAGGTTTTTTACAGCTTGCATTGATATTTGGATCGGCATATGTTTTCTATAATATAAACAAATCATATATGGAGGATATGAAGTTTATAAATACAGCGTTTGATATTCCGCTTGAACTCCTTATCTATATGCTGGTTTTCTTTGTATTAGGATTTCTTGTATATGCTACAATGTATGGTGCGGTTGGTTCAACAGTTTCCAAGACAGAGGATCTCAATACAGCTTCTATGCCGGTTACATTTTTGTTTGTGATCGGATTTATGATAGTAATAATGGCTATATCAGGTTCTACAGTAGATTCTCCGCTTATGAAGGTATGTTCGTTTATACCGTTTACTTCTCCTATGGTTATGTTTGCTCGTATAGCAATGAGTACTGTGCCGGTAACCGAGATAGCAGTTTCAATAGCAGTTCTGGTGGTTTCGGTATTTGTTATAGGAGTATTTTCTGCCAGAGTATACCGTGTCGGCGTCCTTATGTACGGTTCAGTATTAAAACCGGCTGATATATTGAAGCTTGCCAAGAAACAGTAATGTATAGGAATATGGCTAAAAACCACAATAAAAACACAAACAAAGTAGAAAAATACATAAAATAAACATGTGAACCGTTTATGTGTTGTGATGTTGCACAAAAATAAAAATCTTTTATTTTTTTACTTGACTTGTCAGAAAAGTCATGCTATAATAATGACAGTGTTAAGTTAATATTCGTTATTAAGATTAACACTCGTTTTGTTGTCTCCTTTCTTTTGTTCTACACATATTTATTTATCTCTTTTTATCTTTGCAGGACACCGTTTGTCCTGCATTTTTTATTTGTAGTTAAAAGACTGAGAGGGAACAAGATTCAGAAAAAATGTACGACATAAACAATGGATAAAACAATAAAAAGACAAGGTGGTCAAAGTTTTATGAAAAACTCACGTTCCTTTTTTGCTGTTGCACTTGTGGCAACTATTGCTTTTTCATCATGTAATAACGGGTCAGAGGATCATGATAATGCTCCGCCGTTGATAACACGTTCTTCTGTAACGCAGACAACGCCGGAAGAAACTTATTATATTCCGGATAAATATCTGGAACTGGATGGAGAACCTGTAACGCAGGTGGCTCCCGATGCTGTGATGTCAGAAGACCCTGAAACTATAAGAAGTGGAACGTGGTTCTGCTATGACCCTTCAGAAAGCAGTTACTTGTTTTTTGACCATACAGAAAAAATGGGTGCAGAAATACGAGTAAACAGTGGCGTTGCAGAGACTATTATGTATGAACTTTCTGAAGATAATAAGTCTGTGAACTTTTATTCACGCAGGTTTGATTCATATGTAGTTGTAAATTACATTGATCCTACTCATGCAGAGCTTGTTCTTCCAGCCAAAGATGGTGGAGAAAAAATCAAAAAACCGATGCTTTATGTATCAGAAGACAGATTTAACAGCTTCATTCTTTACACTGATCAGGAATTTGAAAAAATGGCGATAGATTATTATAATGATCATACAACAAAAAAGAAAAATAACCTTCTTGCACAGTGTGTGACAGGCGAAGATTCGATGGTTCTGATAAATCTGTATATTATAACCGGTGCGGGAGATATGAAAATATATGAAACATATACTGTAAATCGTCTTGATGCGATGGGAACAGACAGTCAGGGAAATGTAATAGATCTCAAGTAAAAAAATAAAAGCAACAAAGTTTTTAGGGCGTTCAGGACTTTGTTGCTTATTTTTTTTACGATAAACTTGTCGAGGATAAGTATAATTATGAATAATTTTTAGTGTATATAATATGCATTTTCTATTGATTTATATAGGAAAATATATTATAATATAAAGTAGTAATGGCAATGTAATGCTATTGCGGTTACGATCAGTTACGTTTTGTGTGACAAATACTGGTGAGCCGGATAAATCAGCATAAAAGGCAAATGCTGAAGGGAGAAGTAAATTCATGCCACGATTTTTTGTAGACAGTATAAGCGATGAAAAATATGCACAGATAACAGGCGAAGATGCAAGGCATATAAGCAGGTCGTTGCGAATGAAAAAAGAGGATACACTCATTGTATCATGCGATGGTATTGATTATTCATGCGTTATAAAGGGAATTTCAGATGATCTTATAAGTCTTGAGGTTTTGTTTTTTAACAAGTGCAGTTCTGAACCAAGTATCGATCTTACGTTATATCAGGCAGTACCAAAACTTGATAAGCTGGAAATGATAATTCAGAAATCTGTTGAGCTTGGAGCAAACCGAATAGTTCCCGTACTCACGCATCGTTGTATTTCGCGTCCGAGTGAAAAAGATTTTTCAAAAAAACTTATACGCTATCAGAAAATAGCGCTTGAGGCTGCCAAACAGTCAGGAAGAGGCATAATTCCCGAAGTTTTGCCAATAATAAATTATGCTGAGGCACTCGACCGTATGAAAAACTCAGATTGCCCTCTTATGCTTTATGAACAGGGCGGAGTAAGATTTTCGGAAGTTAATTTTGAATCAGTAAAGACCGTTTCCCTGCTTATAGGAAGCGAGGGCGGTTTTGATGAGGAGGAAGTTGTAAAAGCAGATAATGCGGGTGTAAAGCGTATATGGCTGGGTGACAGGATACTCAGATGTGAAACTGCACCGCTTGCAGCGATATCTGTCACGATGTTTCTTACCGGAAATTTATAACCGGATGACATACTGCAGAGGTCATCGTGGATAAAGATATATTTTTTCTGCAGAGAATGGAGAATTTATTATGAAAAGTTCAGTTTTAGGTATATTTGCAGCAGCTGTATCAGTGACAGCAGCTATATTTACAGTGTTGGCATTGAAGAAACATAGCGAGAAGAAGAAATATCGCAACTATGACTGCGATTATGATTGTGATTATGATTGCGACTGCGACTGCGATTGTGATGACTGCGATTGCGACTGTGATTTCGAAGACTGTGACTTTGAAGATTTCTCTATCGAAGACGAATGTGATATCGATGATTTTGATGATGCTGATATCAGCGATCTTGAAGATATGACAGAAGAGACAGAAGAGGAAATTGACAAGGCAGCAGACGATAAGGAAAAATAATTATTCTGTATTTTGAGTTTTGGGGCAGGACAGATTTTTCTGTCCTGCTTTAGCGTTAAAATATAATTTTTTTGGAGGATATATATGGCTAAGGAAATAAAGAAAAAGACACTACAGGTTCCGGTTGGAAATGATGAAAAGAAAAAAGCACTGGAAATGGCTATTGCACAGATTGAAAAGACATATGGTGCAGGTGCCGTTATGCGTCTTGGTCAGACAAAGAGCCTTGATGTTGAGGTAGTTCCTACAGGTTCTATGACACTTGATATGGCACTTGGAATAGGCGGTGTGCCGAGAGGACGTATAGTTGAAGTTTACGGCCCTGAAAGTTCGGGTAAAACTACAGTTGCATTACATATAGTTGCAGAAGCTCAGAAGCAGGGTGGAAATGCGGCGTTTATTGACGTTGAACATGCTCTTGATCCTGTTTATGCAAGTGCGCTTGGTGTAAATATTGATGATCTTCTTGTTTCTCAGCCCGACAGCGGTGAACAGGCTCTTGAAATAGCAGAAGCACTTGTTCGTTCAGGCGCTATTGACGTTATCGTACTTGACTCTGTTGCGGCTATGGTAACGAAGGCTGAAATCGATGGCGAAATGGGCGACCTTCATGTAGGTCAGCTTGCAAGACTTATGTCACAGGCGATGAGAAAACTTACATCAGTAATTTCCAAGTCAAACTGTGTTGCGATATTTATAAACCAGGTTCGTGAAAAGATAGGCGTTATGTACGGAAACCCCGAAACAACTCCGGGCGGACGTGCTCTTAAATTCTATTCATCAGTTCGTATAGAGGTAAGAAAAGGTGAAGCACTCAAGAGCGGTACAGAGATTATCGGTGCACGTACAAGATGTAAAGTTGTAAAAAATAAAGTAGCGCCTCCTTTTAAAGAGTGTGAATTCGACATAATGTATGGTCAGGGAATTTCACGAGTAGGAGAAGTACTTGACCTTGCAGTAGAACTCGACATTGTAAAAAAAGGCGGTGCTTGGTTCAGTTATAACGATACGAAACTCGGACAGGGACGTGACAATGTAAAAGAACTTCTCAAAAACGATCCTGCACTCATGCTTGAAATAGAAGAAAAAATCAAAGAAAATGCAGAAAATATCGTTATGACATCAAAGAAAAACAAGAAAAATTCCAAGCTTGATGAAGCAGCAGATGCAGCGGCGGCAGTAACAGCAGATTCTAAGCCTGCCAAAAAAGATGATGTTTCAATAAGTGCGGAAGATGATTTTGAAGAATTTGCACCGGCCGGTGATGATGAGTGATAATAACTTCTCTTGAAAAATACAAGGGCAGTACATATGAGGTAACGGTTGACAAGCAAAAAATTTATCTTCATAAGGATATCATACTGGACTTTGGTATAAAGGTTTCAAAAGAGATATCCGAAGAAAAGCTTGAAGAGATACTGGAAGCTTCCGAAAAGAGACGTGCGTTTGAAAGAGCAATGTACCTGCTTGATTACAGAGATTACTCTTATCGGGAGCTTTTCGGAAAGCTTTCTGAAAGCTACGAAGAAGATATATGTTTTTATGTGCTAAACAAACTTGCCGGTCTGGGATTTATAGATGACAGAAGGTATGCCCGTAATCTGGCAAGAAAATATGTAGAAGTAAAAAAATACGGCTTTTACCGAGCTTCAAATGAAATGCGCCGTAAGGGCTTAAGTCGTGATATCGTTGATGAAGCGTTATCCGAATATGATGAAAAGATACATGACATACTGACAGAGCTTATAATGAAGAAATATTATGATTCCTTGGAGGACAGGGATAAGCTCAGGAAAATGAAAAACGCACTTGTGCGTCAGGGGTATAGTTTTGATGAAATAAATACTGTTATCAGAGAACTTGAAGTCTGTGATGACGAATAAAAAATAAAGGTGGTTAATTCCCGATGCCCATAAATATTGGAATGGTGTCACTTGGTTGTTCTAAAAATCTTGTTGACAGTGAAAGAATGCTCTACAAAATAAGAGAGCGTGGCTACAAGCTTGTAACCGATCCTGCCAAGGCAAATGTTGTAGTTATAAATACTTGTGGTTTTATTCAGTCAGCAAAAGAAGAAGCTATAGAAACTATTCTTGAGCTGGCAAAACTCAAAGAAGAAGGTACTATAAAGAAAATAGTCGTAACAGGTTGTCTTGCCCAGAGATATAAGGAAGAAATGGCGGAAGAATTCAAAGATGAGATAGATGCTGTTGTGGGTATAGGCAATAATGAGGATATTATAGATATCATAGACAGAGTGCTCGCAAATGAGCGTGTTGTCGAATTTAAAGATAAACTCAGCCTTAAACTTACAGGTAAACGTATAATATCCACACTTCCGTTCTTTACATATCTTAAAATTGCCGAGGGTTGCAGTAACTGTTGCTCATATTGTGCTATCCCGATGATAAGAGGCAAATTCAGAAGTGTCCCGATGGAAGATGTTCTTTCAGAGGCTAAGTGGCTTGTAGAAAACGGTGTTACTGAACTTAATGTGGTAGCACAGGATTCCACGAGATATGGCGAAGATCTTTACGGAAAATCAGAGCTTCCGTCGCTTCTGAAAAAATTGTGTGCTATAGAAGGCGTCAGATGGGTACGAGTACTTTACTGTTATCCTGAAAGAATAACGGATGAACTCATAGAGACTATAGCTTCAGAACCAAAGATAGTAAAATACCTTGATATTCCGATACAGCACAGTGACAAGGATATTCTGAAGGCTATGGGCAGAGGCGGAAGCGAAGAAGAACTCAGAGTGCTTTTTGGAAAACTGCGTGAAAAGATTCCGGGACTCGTTATAAGAACAACACTTATCACAGGTTTTCCGGGTGAAACAGAAGAGCAGTTCAATTCTATGGCGGAATTTGTAAAAGAAATGGAATTTGACAGGCTGGGCTGTTTTCCTTATTCTGAAGAAGAAGGAACAAAGGCAGCTGATATGCCAGATCAGGTTGACGAAGAAGTACGTGCGCATCGTGCAGAGATAATCATGCAACAGCAACAGCTTATAAGTGAGAGAAAAAATAACGAGAAAATCGGAAAAGTTCTTCAGGCTGTTGTCGAAGGCTATGATCAGTGGGGTGAATGTTATTTTGGAAGAACTCAAAGTGACGCTCCTGATATTGACGGAAAGATATTTTTTGACTCAGCACAAAAACTTGCAGTGGGTCAGCTTGTAAATGTAAAAGTGGCAGAAGCGCTTGATTATGATCTGATGGGAGAGGTGACAGATGAACCTGCCGAATAAACTTACTCTTTTAAGAGTTATACTTGTACCGTTTTTTATATTATTCTTCTACCTTGATAAAGTGCCGGGAAATTATCTGATAGCATTTATCCTGTTTGCTTTGGCTTCTATAACTGATGCACTTGACGGGCATATCGCAAGAAAGAATAATCTTATAACCAATTTCGGTAAATTTCTTGATCCGCTTGCTGACAAGGTGCTTGTTGTTGCGGCGTTGTGTTGTTTTGTAGAAAAAGGCCTTATGTCTGCTATACCGCTTATCATAATAGTTTCAAGAGAGTTTATGGTTTCAGGACTAAGACTTGTTACTGCAAATGAAGGTGTTGTAGTTGCGGCAGGAATATGGGGGAAACTCAAGACAGCATTTACAATGGTGGCGATTGTAGTTATCCTTATTTTCTGTATAGCAGGGGTTAGTGATAAGTTTGCAATAGTTTCTGATATCCTTATCTGGTGCTCAACTGTTCTGACTATAATATCAGGTGGTGTGTATCTGAAAGGATACTGGAAATACATAGATACCGACAAATAAAACGGATAAAAATTCCATCATAAAGTTAAAAAACATTCCGATACCAGTAGCAGCCTGAAATCGGAATGTTTTTTAGCTTTTAATTTTTGTTGAAAACTTTGGTGTAAAGTTTTTTTACCTTGATTTGATGTGTTGCATAGAGAGCAAAGATATGTAAGGATTTTTTTGATTGCTCTCTGTGCCCTACACTAATAATACAATTGACACCCCTGAAAGGTTACAACATAAAAAAATTTTTTTTAAAAAATTTTTTTGAATTTGTATTTTGCCTTTGGAGCAGGCGAAGTAGCTACACTTTCAGATGTTTCTGAAATGTTGTTATCAGTTACAGGTGAGGTTTGCTGTGGTATCTGTGATTCTTCAGAAGGAGTTGTAACTGATTCGGCAGGCTGATCTTTTTTTACTGTTATAACACCCGGATGGAATATAACATCAGGATTTACCAGTACAGAGCCGTCGTCGGTATTGTATCTTGTTATTATACGTGTTTCTGAATCGTCATTGACTATGTTTATATTATAATCGCCTGCAGGTGCATTTTTGTTTATCCTGAATTTTAATGTCAATATATCGATGCTGTCAAGCAGTACATTCTGGTATGATGAAGAGTTGAATGTAAAGCAGTTTGAAGGCGCATAGCAAGCGATAGCATATCTTGATGAATCAAGAATCGGAAGCATCGAAACTTCTTCAAAAGTAAGAACACTTGTATCATATTCAAGTTCACTTAAGAAAGAACAGAATCCGTTGTTATCGTTTTTGCATATGCCAAAGTTTATATATACGACATCTCCCGCGTATCCTGAAGTTTCACCAAGCTCAAATTCTACTGTGTAATCAGGGAATACCGGTTTTTCCTCTGTTGTTGTCTGTTCGGTTGTTGTTGCTGTTGTAAGCTTTGAAGTATCGTCTGTTACAGATACAGTAGTGACCGGTAGCGTCTGAGTCGGAGCAGGAGCGCTGGTTGTATGAGATATTGATTCGATAACCGGAGCAGTTGTTACTTCTTGTGTTTTTTCGGTTTTGGAGACTGTTGTTGTTTCAAAAGTTTCAGATTTGGTCTCTGAGATATCTGTGCTTTTGGCTGTTGTGGTAGTAAGTGTTGTTGTGAGAGGCGAACTTTCTGTTGTTGTCTGCTCGGTTACAGTAACAGTATCTGTTATGACAGGTGTGTACTCGGTTGTAGCTTTTGTAGTGTGTTCAGCTTGTTTACGGTTGTTATTTTTCTTGGTTTCATTGCTCAGCATTGTTCCGAATAAAGTAAATGCGATAACAAATGAAGCTACGAGAGAAGCGGTTTTGCCGATATTGTACCTGTTGCCATGATATGTAATGATTTTGGTTGTGATTTCTTCAGGCTCTTTGTTACTGTTAAAAAGTGAATGCCGTTTTGACTTGTCAACTGTTTTGTCAGGGATAATGATACCGTTTTTTACGTCCCGGGCACGTTGAGTCATTTTTATAGAAAGTTCTTTTATAAAATCATCACTTAACTTATCAGATTCGACAGCGTTTTTGTATTCGTCATCAAATCTCATATTCAAACTCTCCTTTCAGAATATTTTTTAGCTGGTTTCTCGCTCGAGACAGCTGTGTTTTGACAGCGTTTACTTTCTGACCTGTAATATCGGAGATTTCTTTTACGCTGTATCCTTCAAAATAAAATAAATGTATAACATCACGGTATTTTTCCGGTAACTTCATGACTGCGTCCGCAACAACATTCTGTTCGGACTCTATATCTGTTGTCGGAAGTATTTCTTCGTTGAGTTCGGTCGTTTTTCTGAACCATGAAGATTTTAAAAGATTTGTGCACATGTTTATAGTGACTCGTATAAGCCACGCTTTGCGGTGTTCATCAGACTCAAAGGCTTCCTGCCTCTCGGCGTACTTTAAAAATACTTCCTGAACTATATCCTGTGCATCCATATTATTTTTAGTATGAAGCAATGCGATATGGTAGATGTTGTCGCCGTACAGTCTGAGAACCCTTTCAAACTCCATCTGAAGCTGATTGTCCACAGGTGTTACGACCCCCTTTACCGATAATTCGCAATTACTATCTGTTAACAATACAACTGAGAACCTTAAAAGGTTACAGAATAAGATACGATTTTATTTATCAATAAAATTATATCATAAAATATTATGTATTTCTACAGAAACGGCACGAAAAATGATAAATTTTTATGGTGGCAGATTTTTTAATAAACATATCTTAAATTTTATTATGAATAACGGACAGCTTTCACAGGCTGACTTATTTATAAAAAAACACCTTGAAAACTTTGGCGATTTGTCCTTTTTTCACCTTGAAAAAAATGATTGAAATATGATATAATTTATATAGTATATTTTTATAAGGAGTTGAGTAGCTTGCAGAGAAATCTTATGGAAAAGATAAAGGAATCTCTGGGTTCAGTTCTTCCGGTTGCGGCGATCGTCTTTATTCTGATGCTGACTATCGTTCCTGTAAGCGGAGAAATGTTCTTTATGTTCTTCATAGGAACAGTTATGCTTGTTGTAGGGATAGGTCTTTTTACGCTTGGTGCCGATACTTCTATGATCATCATAGGTGAAGAAATAGGCGCAAAACTCGTAAGGCTTAAAAAGATAGGACTTATCCTTCCGGTGTGTT
Organism: Ruminococcus sp.; assembly: GCA_015066745.1. Classification (GTDB taxonomy): domain Bacteria; phylum Bacillota; class Clostridia; order Oscillospirales; family Ruminococcaceae; genus HUN007. The sequence continues at coordinate 38,352 of SVNW01000005.1, forward strand.
TTATAATCGGTGTGCTTGTCACTGTTGCCGAACCTGATCTGAAGGTTCTTGCCGATCAGACTCCGATAGTTGATACACAGATAATGGTATGGTCGGTAGGTGTGGGAGTCGGTATTTTTCTTGCACTTGCTTTTTGGCGTATTTTTTTACAGATAAAGATATCTGTTCTTTTTGTTATTCTTTATGCTTTTGTATTTATATTTGCCTGTTCTCCGCTTATCTCGCCGAGTTTTGTTCCTACAGCGTTTGATTCGGGCGGAGTTACTACAGGACCGATAACAGTTCCGTTTATCATGGCACTCGGTCTTGGTCTTTCGTCTATACGTGGTGATAAGACTTCAGAAGAAGACAGTTTCGGACTTGTTGCGATGTGTTCGGTCGGACCTATACTGATAGTGCTGATACTCGGTGCATTAAGTGATACAAATGTACCCGAGCAGACACTCGAACCTATCGGCGAATACAGTCTTGTTTCAGAAGTGTTCGGCAAGTTTATGCATGCATTGCCACACTATATGAAAGACGTTGCTATGGCAATACTTCCTATAGTTGCATTTTTTGTCTTTTTTAATGCGATATCATTAAAGCTTGATAAAAAGACTCTGATAAAGATTTTTGTGGGACTTGCATTTACTTACATAGGACTTGTTCTTTTTCTTACAGGAGCAAATACCGGATTTATGCCGATAGGTCAGTATCTCGGTGAAAGTCTTGCAGGAAGCGGATATTCATGGGTACTTGTACCGATAGGAATGGTAATTGGTTACTTCATTGTTTCAGCCGAACCTGCTGTTCACGTTCTCAAACAACAGGTTGAAACAATAACAGAGGGCAGGATCTCGGCAAAAGCGCTTGGGCTCAGCCTTGCCATAGGTGTTGCTTGTTCTGTAGGAATTGCTATGATACGAGTTATTACAGGTGTGTCTATTTTCTGGTTTTTGATTCCGGGATATGCACTTGCCCTTATAATAAGTTTTCTTGTTCCGCCTATCTTCACATCTGTTGCATTTGACGCAGGCGGAGTGGCATCAGGTCCTCTGACAGCGACATTCCTGCTTCCTCTCGCTATGGGCGCAAGTGTTGCAGCAGGCGGAAATATGGCAGAAGATGCTTTTGGAATAGTTGCTATGGTTGCTATGACACCACTGCTTACTATACAGCTTTTAGGACTTGTAAGCAAATTTAAATCTGCTCCTAAGACCGAGGTGCTCGAAGGTCAGATGTTCCCGTTAAAACTCGACGAAAGTTGCGATACAGTTGTTATTCTTGATAAAAAGGAGGGTGTTTAAGGCATGAAAGCAATGGTTCTTATTGCTGATCATAGTTATGGTCATCTTGTTTTAGATATTCTTGTAAAAGAAAATATTGCGTGTCGTTTTCTGACACACGCTTATGGCTCGGCAGATTCACAGATGCTTGATTATTTGGGGCTTGGAGAAAACAAAAAAGTAATAGCTTTTTCATTTGTGCCTGAAGATAAGGTCATGCGTCTTTACGAAGTATTCAACAACAAGCTTTCTCTTTCCGATGCAGGAAGAGGAATAGCGTTTACTGTTCCGATATCAGCAGCGTCAAATGTGGCTTTTTCACTCGGCGCAACAACACCCGAAAAGGAGGGAATGACAGAAATGTCCGATGTAAAATATGAACTTATAGTAACAATAGTAAACCGAGGTGGTTTTGAAGCAGTCAAAAAAGCCGCCAACAGTGCCGGTGCAAGAGGCGGTACACTTCTCCATGGTCTCGGACTCGGAGGAGAAGAAGCTGCAAAATTTTTAGGCATATCGATCCAGCCTGAAAAAGATGTTGTTTTAATCGTTGCCGGAAAAGATGACAGAGAACAGATCATGCAGAAAATCACAGAAGAAGCAGGAATTCTTACAGAAAACCGTGGAATATGTTTCTCACTTCCTGTTGATACAGCTTTAGGTCTTGCCGGAAAAACAGGCAGTATTGAAAGTATGGTAAAATAGTGCAAATATATGCGTAAAAGTTTATAAAATAAAAAAGGTTACCATACGACTCGGTTGCTTGTATTTGCTGTAAATGCGATGTATAATATATTTAAGAAAATATTGCATACGGAGGTTTGTCAAATGCCATCAGATACAAAAATAGTAAAACTAAAACTTGATGTAATTTTCAAGAAAATGTTTGCAAATAAGAAAAATGAAAATACTTTAAGAAAGTTCCTTGAAAGTGTACTTGAACTGCCTGAAAATTCAATCACCGGAATAACAATGGATAACGTTGAGCTTTTACCCGAAGATATTGATGACAAGTTCAGCCGACTTGATATTTTAATGAACGTTGGCGAAAAGCAGATAAATATAGAAATGCAGATATGTAATGAAAAATCATTTGCAAACCGCACATTGTTCTACTGGTCAAAGCTGTATTCGGGAAATCTGAAAAGCGGTGAAAGCTATGATAAATTACCGCAGACGATTTGTATCAACATAATAAATTTCAATATGTTTGAGGATACAACAGATTTTCATTCGCATTTTCAGGTAATGGAGAAGAAAAGACATACACTTCTGACAGATAAGCTTGCGATACATTTTTTTGAACTTGGAAAAATAAATAAAAAACCGGATACAAGTAATAAAATGCAACTCTGGATGCAACTGATAAACGCAGAAACGGAAGGTGATCTTGAAATGCTTGAACAAACAAACATAAAAGAAATACAGGAAGCAGTACTCATCTTGCGTGAAATGAGTGCTGATGAAAAGATGAAAGAACTTGCCAGACGAAGAGAGCTTGCACTTTATGACAGGATAACAGACTTGGAAGTTTCGAGGGCAGAAGGACGAGCAGAAGGACGAGCGGAAGAACGTACATTAATAATAGAAAAAATGCGTAGAAGTGGTATGTCAGAAGAAGACATAAATAAGATTTTTAGTATGTGACATAGATTATAGTATATACTTGCGATGAAATTATCATGACTAGATATAGCGCGATGTTATATATTGTTGTGTATTGTTTTGCATGTCCTGAAAATAAAAAAATTCCTATTGTCAAAACCGATTTTATCGAGTATAATATAATATGGACTTGAGTAAATTTTAAAGGCGTAACAGTCAGAGTAGCATTATAAAGGATTTTCAGAGAGTGCCATGGTGGTGTGAGTGGTATAGTTCTTGTTTTGTGAAGTGCGGCTGCCAGCTTGGGCGGGGAAATGATAGTATCCGTCTGCGTATCTCCTGCGTTAAAGGTGTTTTTAAAGTGATAAATCAGGAGTGGAACCGCGGAATATAACCGCCTCTTGTGATGGTAGAAAACGCCTTCGCAAGGGGCGTTTTTGTTGGAAAAAATTTTTGTTTTTCAAGGTGGTGAGATCTATGTTCAGACAACTTAAAGAGGACATTGCATCAGTAAAGGAACGTGATCCTGCCGCAAGAAGTTCTTTTGAAATATGGCTTACGTATTCGGGACTTCATGCTGTCAGGTCATATCGTGTGGCACACTGGTGTTACAAAAGAAAGCTCTTTACACTTGCACGTATAATTTCACAGGCATCAAGATTTTTTACAGGAATAGAAATACATCCGGGGGCTACTATAGGCAAGGGATTGTTTATAGATCACGGAATGGGCGTAGTTATAGGCGAAACTGCTGAAATAGGCGATAACTGTCTTATATATCAGGGAGTAACTCTCGGAGGTACGGGAAAAGACAAAGGTAAAAGACATCCTACTCTCGGAAATAATGTTATGGTAGGGGCAGGAGCGAAGGTTCTCGGACCGTTTAAAGTAGGCGACAATGTAAAGATAGCGGCAAATGCAGTCGTGCTTGAAGAAATACCGCCAAACTGTACAGCAGTCGGTGTTCCTGCTCGTATAATACAGCGTGGAGCTGTAAAACCGACTCAGGACCTTGATCAGATTCACATTCCTGATCCTGTAGCTCAGGAAATGAACAGATTAAGAGAGAAAATTGATTCACTTCAGTGCGAATTGTGCGAATGTGAAAAACGAAATGCAAACAATAAATAACTGAAAGGATTTTTCAATATGTTAATTTACAACACGATGACAAAGAAAAAAGAAGAACTCAAACCTATAAAGCCGGGTGAAGTAAATATTTACGCATGCGGTCCAACCGTTTACAACTATATTCACATAGGAAATGCGCGTCCTATATGTTCTTTTGACGTTCTCAGAAGATATCTGAAATACAGAGGATACAAGGTAAAATATGTTCAGAACTTCACAGACGTAGACGATAAGATAATCAAGAAGGCAAACGAAGAAGGCGTGGAATCTCTTGAAATATCCGAAAAATACATTGCAGAATACAAGAAAGACGCACATGGCCTCAATGTTATGGACGCTGATGTTCACCCTAAGGTAACAGAAAGCATGGATATAATCATCGATATCGTAAAGACACTCGTTGATAAGGGATTTGCATACGAATCAAACGGAGATGTTTATTTCCGTACATCAAAGTTTGAAGATTACGGCAAGCTTTCCAAAATGCCTATAGATGACCTTAAAGCAGGTGCAAGAATAAATGTAAACGAGCAGAAGGAAGATGCACTTGATTTTGCTGTATGGAAAGCTGCAAAACCAGGTGAACCTTACTGGGATTCACCATGGGGCAAGGGAAGACCGGGCTGGCATATAGAGTGTTCAGCAATGTCAAGACATCATATCGGAAATACAATAGATATCCACTGCGGAGGACAGGACCTCATATTCCCGCATCATGAAAATGAAATAGCACAGAGCGAAGCTGCTACAGGTTGCACACTTGCAAATTACTGGGTTCATAACGGATATATAAATGTTGACAATCAGAAAATGTCAAAATCACTCGGAAATTTCTTTACTGCAAGAGAAGTAGCCGAAAAATATGGTTATGAAGTTGTAAGATACATGATGGTCCAGGCTCATTACAGAAGCCCTATCAACTATTGTGTTGAACTTCTTGAGTCGTGTAAGGCATCTCTTGAAAGACTTTACAACTGCAGAAATACTCTTGACAGTGCTATAGAAAATGCAAAGAGCGGAGAAATCTCAAAGGAAGCAGCAGAGATTTTTGAAAAGAGAAGAAATCAGTTTATAGAAGCTATGGACGATGACCTCAATACAGCTGATGGTGTAACAGCAATATTTGAACTTGTAAGAGATCTCAATACTATGTCTTCTGACAGCTCTACATCAAAAGAACAGCTTACAGCAGGTGCGGCTTTATTTGATGAGCTTACAGACGTACTCGGAATTCTTTACAACAGAAACAAGGAAGAAGAAATTCCAACTGAGATCCTTGAACTTGCAGAGCAGAGAAAAGCTGCAAGAAAGGAAAAGAATTTTGCTCTTGCCGATGAACTCAGAAATAAGATAGCAGATATGGGATATATTATTGAGGAAACAAGACAGGGAACAAAAATCAAGAAAAAATAGAATGTGAGCGATAAAAATGGACAAGAAAAAGTTTCTTAAAATTGCGTTTTACGGCATGCTGGTGCTTACTGTCATCACTATCATGATGACTATAGTTGCAGCGTACGATCAGAAAAATACCATCAGAATAGATCCCGATGATGTTGTTCTGGTTCAGCTTGATACGATCAAAGGAAACATAGATCCCGATGCGGAAGTAGCGGTAATAAAAACATCGCTCGGCGAAATAAAAGCTGAACTCTATACAGAGTATGCACCAAAGACTGTTGCAAGATTCAAGGAACTTGCGGAGTCAGGGTACTATAACGGAACTTATGTCTATGAAGTGCAGAAAGATATGTTTTTCTCAGGCGGAAGTCCTTACAGTGACGGTTCTCTTGAAGACGGATATGATGAAGAGTCAGAAAAGATAGAACAGGAACTGCATCAGAATATATGGCCTTTTAAAGGAGCATTTATGTCGTGCGGACTTACAAGAAATTCATTCTTTACAGGTGAGCAGATAGTTTACGGCGGAAGCAGATTTATGGTTGCAGGAAGTATAGAATTTACTGACGAGATAAAGACAGAACTGCTCGAAGGAAAAGAAAATACACATATCGAAGATGCTTTCATAGAATACGGAGGATTACCGAATGCTTCACAGCAGATGACGATATTTGCACAGGCTTATGATGGATTTGATGTTCTCGAAAATATTATGAAGCTTGAGTCTGACGAGGAAACATTCAGACCTTTTGACGAATTCAAGATAGAAGAAATAAAGATCTGCACATACAAGGAAGCGCCAAAATCCCAGGCAGATGAGAGTATAAAAAAATAAGCTTTACAAAAAAACAAAACTGTAGTATAATATAAGGGTTATATAGTTTTTTAATTATCTTTGAAAATTTTTCATAAATAATGATATATGTTTGCGGTATACAAAACGCAGGTGGGTAATTAATTAAAAGAGGAGTAAAAAATAATGAGTTTTTCAAAAGTTTTAAAGAAAGCGATCGCTTGTTTCCTTTGCGCAGCAATGGGAATGGTAATGCTTACAGGTTGTGGTAAGGAAAAGGAAGTAACAAAGACTACAGCGACAAATTCCGATTCAGGTTCTTCAGCAACAGAACCGGCAGGTGACGCTGTTGAAAAGAGCGATATGTTTGACGATTCAAAGGCTGAAGCGGATTATCCTATGTGTCTTGATGATGAGAGCGGTTATACAGATATGGTAAACTACACTATGCCTGAAAAAGGTGAGGAAATAGTAGTTATGACTATAAAAGACAAGGGTACTGTAAAGATAAAGCTTTTCCCTGAACTTCTTCCTAAGGCTTGCGCAAACTTTACAGGTCTTGTACAGAAGGGCTATTATGATGGTCTTACTTTCCATCGTGTTATGGCTGACTTTATGATACAGGGCGGAGACCCACTCGGCAATGGAATGGGCGGCGAGTCTGTATGGGGACTCAATTTTGACGGTGGATATTCAAAATATCTCCCTCATGTAAAAGGTGCTTTGTCTTATGCAAACAGTGGCGGTACTCATACTAACGGAAGCCAGTTCTTCATAGTTGTCGGTGAAAAATACCCTGAAGAAGTTACAAAACAGTATTCTGCATTCAGTTCTTCCGATACAGTAGTAAAGGAATATGCTGAAAATGGCGGAACACCGTGGCTTGATACACAGCACACAGTATTCGGTCAGGTTTTTGAAGGTCTTGATATAGTTGTTGATATCTGTAACAATACTAAGACAAACAGCAAAGACAAACCACTCGAAGACGTAATTATTGAAAAAGTTGAAATAGTTGAATACGAAGGTTGATAAAAAAACCGGTTTTTCCGGTGTGAGTATTCCCTTTTGATTTTCACACCGGAATATAGCTGGTTTTAATGAAATATTCTTTCTATGTATATTCTATGAGGATATTTTGTTAAAATCAGTTAATAATAATGACAATAATAATAAAGAAACGTTAGAGATATGACGTTTAAGGGGAGAATTTTTTTGGATAAATTTGTAGTTAGAGGCGGAAACAGACTGACCGGCGATATATTTGTAAGCGGTGCTAAAAATGCCGCTGTAGCAATAATTCCGGCGGTTATTCTGTCAGACGAGCCATGTGTCCTTGAAAATGTACCGCAGATAAGCGATGTTACTATCAGCCTTAAAATTCTGCATGAGATGGGTGCGCAGGTGGAAATGATAGATAAAACCACTTTCAGAATAGATGCAAGCAAAATCAGAAGTTACAGTGTTCCATATGAAATGGCACGTAAGATGAGAGCATCATATTATTTTCTGGGTGCCTGTCTTGGAAAATTCAGAAAAGCAATGGTTCCTCTTCCGGGAGGCTGTCCTCTTGGTGACAGACCTATAAATCAGCACACAAAAGCTTTTATGGCACTTGGCGCAAAGTACAACCTTATAAACGGAGTTGTACATGTTGAAAGTGACAATCTCTACGGAAGTCAGATATATCTTGATGTAGTATCCGTAGGTGCGACAATGAACGCCATACTTGCCTCTGTAAAGGCTCAGGGTCTTACAATTATTGAAAATGCCGCAAAAGAGCCTCATATAGTTGATCTTGCAAATTTCCTCAATTCTATGGGTGCGGATATCATGGGCGCAGGTACAGACGTTATAAAGGTACGTGGTGTAAATTACCTTCATGGTACAACATATTCAATTATTCCGGATCAGATAGAAGCAGGCACATATATGGTTGCAGCTGCGGCTACAGGCGGAGATGTAGTTATTCATGATGTTATACCTAAGCATCTTGAATCTATTACAGCAAAGCTCAGAAGAGTCGGTGTTAATGTAGAAGAATTTGATGACAGTGTTCGTGTATGGGTTGACAAGGACAAACCGCTTGTAAAGACAAGTATAAAGACTATGCCGCATCCCGGGTTCCCAACCGATATGCAACCTCAGATGGCAACTTTACTTACACTTGCACAGGGTACAAGTATAGTTACTGAAGATATCTGGGACAACAGATTCAGATACGTTGAAGAACTCAGAAGAATGGGTGCAGATATTTCCGTACAGGGCAAGGTTGCGGTTATCGAAGGAATAGGAAAGCTCAAGGGCGCTCCGGTAAAGGCGTGTGACCTCAGAGCAGGAGCGGCACTTATCATAGCAGGACTTGCCGCAAACGGAGTTACAGAGATAGAAGATATTTACCACATAGAACGTGGTTATGAAGATATGGATAAAAAGCTCAGAGGTATCGGTGCGGATATTGAAAAAAGATATTTTCCGGGCGAATCGGTTGCAAAGAGTTGTTAGTACGTTTACAACGGGAGTGTTTTAGTTGAATGCAGTTTATCCTCTTTTCAGTTCCAGTAAAGGAAATGCAGTATATATAGGAAATTCAGAAAGAGGCATTCTTATAGATGCAGGTGTTTCATACAAAAGACTGTCATGTGCAATGTCAAGATGCGGTCTTGATTTTGGTTGTGTACAGGCTGTGTTTATTACACATGAACACTCAGACCATGTAAAAGGTCTTTCTATGGTTACTAAGAAACATGGCTGTCCTGTATATGCACAGGAAGCGACATTGGAAGTTCTTCTTGAAAAAGGCCTTATAGCATCTGCAAGCGTTACTTATAATATAACAGGAAAGACAGTTGAAATCGGTGATATGAAAATTTCCGCATTTGCTACTCCTCATGATACAGTTCAGAGTTGTGGCTATCGTGTGGATTTTGAAGACGGACGTTCATGTGCCGTATGCACCGATCTCGGTCATATCACAGCTGAAGTGGATAACGCACTGCTTGGTGCGGATACTGTTCTTATCGAAGCAAATTATGATGATGAGATGATTCACAGCGGTCCGTATCCTTTGAGCCTTATCAGGAGAATATGTTCAGGTAACGGTCATCTTTCAAACAGTGACAGTGCCACACAGGTACTCAGACTGGTGGAAAACGGGACTAAAAATATTATTCTCGGCCATCTCAGTCAGGAAAATAATTCTCCGATAATTGCCGAGCACACGATTTCCAGAAAACTTTCAGCTTTTCAGAGAGACCGAGATTATATGCTCACAGTTGCCGCGGTTGAAACATTCGGCGATATGGTGGTGATATAGATATGTTTAACATAAATCTTATTACGGTAGGAAAACTTAAAGAAGAATATCTCAGACAGGCGTGTGCCGAGTACAGTAAAAGACTCGGAGCATTCTGCAATCTGAAAATATTTGAGCTTGATGAATGTCGTCTGTCGGACAAGCCATCAGAAAAAGAAATACTTAATGCACTCGAAACAGAGGCAAAAGCTATTTTAAGACACGCTAACGGGTATATAATACCTATGTGTATAGAGGGAAAGCAAATCAAAAGCGAAAAATTTTCGCAGAAAATACAGGATATTGCGGTTATGGGGAACAGCGAAATAAGTTTTATAATAGGGAGTTCATACGGACTTTCGGATACGGTGAAGGCTAAAGCTGATATGAAGCTTTCAATGTCCGAAATGACATTTCCTCATCAGCTGGCAAGAGTGATGTTGCTTGAACAGCTTTACAGAGCTTTTATGATTTGGGCAAATAAAAGCTACCATAAATAAATAAAATTGTAAGCGTGTCGCTTCTGTATTGTTATGATACAGAGGCGATTTGTGCATAAAATAAGAATAATGGAGGGATTTTTAAAAATGATGAAAAATAAGATCGTATCAGGAGTTATGGCGTTGGTTATGTCGGTTTCTGCATTTGCGTTTCCGGTAGTTTCTGCAGAGCAGACAGTATTTGTTGAGTATACAGGTTATGATATGGAATATCTGGATTCTATAATTTCAGAATTTCGTGAAGCTTATAAAACTTCGGGAAATGATAACACTGTCAGGGAATATATAATAAAACTTACAGACGAAATGGGCGTGATCGAATCTCAGGCATCGGTTGCGTATGTAAACTACTGCAAAGATGCTACCGAGGAAAATGCTTTTGAATATACTAAAATGAACAACGTATATGCAACAGTTTCAAGTAAGATTTACAGTGAACTTGTGAATGCGGGAAATTCGGGCTATGACCGGGTTGTGTGTGAATTTTTTGAAACAGATGAAATGCCCGAATATGACAGTGAGGCTATGGAATACGAGCAGGCAATGAGTGCTGAAAAACTCAGGATAGAGTCGGAGTATGCTTCTGTTGTACAGTCAGCATCAGGGGTCGATGAAAAGAATCAGCAGTGTGCCGAGCTTTATCTTGAACTTGTAAAACTTTGCAATGACTATATTTCTTATCTTACAGAAGGAGCATATGACAACTATATAGATTACGCATATGCTACTTACAGTCGTGACTACAGTCCGCAGGATATCATAAGTATAAGCGGTGAGGCGAGAGAATATCTGAAAGGTTACTATAATGACGTTGTTGATATGTTTCAGGCTGTAAGACAGAGTGACACAAATACAAGGACGTATGAGGATAACTTTGAAATAATCGGACGATATGCAGGAAAGATATCAGATGAGCTGGCAGAATCGGTACAGTGGTTACGTGAAAATCAGCTTTACAGTATCGGAGGCGGAAGCCAGAGTATGCCTATGTCGTTTACCTCTCTTCTTCCGCAGTATGATTCGCCGTATATATATCAGTACAAGTATGATACAGTAAATGATTTGTTTACGTCAGTTCATGAGTTCGGACATTTTAATGCGGCAAGAAACAGTCTTCCTGATGCATGGTATGAGATAGACAGTACAAATCTTGATATAGCAGAAGTTCATTCACAGGGGCTTGAGGCGTTATTTACAAATTATTATGATGAAATCTTCGGAACAAGTTCGGACGCCTGCCGTTATATACAGCTTTCCGATATGATATCGGCTATATCAGCAGGATTTATGGTAAATGAGTTTGAGTGTTATATTTTTTCAAATTATACTGATGAAATGACCGCAGATGATGTAATCAGTAAATACAACGAACTCAAAGACAGTTACGAGATCTATCCTATAGATATGTACAGGATATCACATCTTTTTCAGACACCGGGTTATTATATAAGCTATGCGGTATCAGCACTTGCGGCACTTGAAATATGGGGTGTTATGCAGTACGATTATGACAGGGCTGTTCAGATGTATATGGACTTTACGCACTGCAGTTATCTTGATGATGAGTATACATTTATGGCATCACTTGAAAAATGCGGATTCAGTAATGTTCTCGGAGAAGGATATATTTCAACAACTCTTGCAGAATATGTTGAAAAAATCATAAGCCAGAATGTAATGGGGGACGTTGATGAAAACGGAGTAGTTACAGCTTTGGATCTGCAAATGCTTATAACGGCTCTGCTAAGCTCGGACGGAGCGTTTAATGATGAACAGGTCAAGTTATATGATTTAAATAATGACGGCTTGGTGAGCGTGTCAGACGCCTTAAAATTGAAAATGTATCTGATTAAAAATTAAATAGGTTTTCAACACTTTTTTAAACTTTTCAACATCGGTTTTAAGAAACGGTGTTGAAAAGTTTTTTGTGATTTTTAAGAAATAATTAAGATTTATCTCTTTTGAAAATTAAGATATGAGAATTATAATATTAAAAAAAGTTAAGGAGCGGAAATTATGGGAAAACAGAAGTTAATGGTTTTTATGCTAGTAAGCACATTGTTATGCGGTTGTACAGGAAAGGGCGATGTTAAGGCACAGGATAGTTCAAAAGAATGTGCAAGTAGTGTGGTAAGCGAAAATAATGATATAAACGGTGATAATGCGGAAAATCGTAGTTATGAGAAAATCATGCAAAGAGTGCGACTGGATTCTGATTATATGTCTTTATCCGGTTTAAATACCAATGGTAAGTACACATATGTATTTGCAGAGAGTGAACATAATTATGAAAATGATTATTTTGGTGTGTATAACTTTGCTGATAATACAGTGGATTATATACGAGGTTCATACGATAATATAGGTGATTGTGATTATATTAATGGAAAGTATTATACTCTTGAGTATGATGTGACAGATAACACTAGAGTTTGCTATATCTGTACTTATAACGAAAACTTGTCAGAACCGGAAAACTGTGCTGTATGGAGTGAAAGCACAGAAAATGGGAATATACTTTCAGATGACGTAGTATATCTTAATGATGATAGTCAAGTGACATTTATTGATCCAAAACTGAATATTCTTAAAACTATAAATATTTTAGATTATAATGAATATATAAAAGTCGATGATTTTTTTGCAACTACAAGCCTGGCGACAGTTGATAAAAATAAAAATATATATTTCTTTTCCTATAGCAAAGAATTGAATTTGTATTACCTTTGCAAAATAGACAGTGCAGGCTCATGGGTTTACGGTTCGGAAGATTTTTATGATTTGTCTGCATCGTGTAATGGCGGAATATGTGGATTTTTTGAGAAAGACGGTAAGTTGTATATAGCTTGTACATCGGATACTATTGACGGAAGTATGGTATTTCTTAATGTAGTTGATGCTGATACAGGAAAGACGGAAAACCGTTATGAGATAGAAAATGCTGATACCGTGTGCAGAGGGTACGGAGAGTATGATATTACTTATTCATACGGAGATTCGATATTTGGATATGATCTTGAAAAAGAGGAATCAACTCTTTTGTATACAAACGAAGAATGGTGTATGCAGGGTAGCTGGTTTGTATATGATGAAGGCGAGATACTATCGATAAGACAGTTGTCAGATGACATGGGAAGTTGTATGCTCGTTTTTGATGAAGAAATGAATATAGTAAATAAAGTTCCTGTTAATAACTATATGGAAAGTAAACTTTTTTTCAAAGACAATACTGCTTATCTTGCTGAGTTAAACTATGTAGCGGATAATAACTGTGAAGTAAAAATTAAAAAGTCCGAAAACGGAATTGATTTTGAAGAATATCTTTGTCTGACATTTGAGAAAGAAATATTGTATCTGTATAATTTCTTTGTTGGTGATAATGAAAACTTGTGGTTGATGTGTGGTGATATAAACAGGGAAAGTAGTTTTGAGATTTTCGATAAATCGGGAAATTATATTAAGAGCTTACCGATGGTTTCGTGGCATTCTCCGACAGTTTTAAATAATGATAATCAAAAATATATGATAGGTTTTAACAGAGATAACCAAATTTGCACGATGGACATAGATGAGCAGAATTTATCATTTTCAGATGAGAATGTAGTATGTGAGGAACATGGTATAGGTATGTTGTTTGATCCTGCTAGAACAGATAAAAGAAGTGTATATGCTTATGCGCCACAAGACAATACGGTTTGCGAGATTGATTGTGATACAAGAGAAATAAAGGAAGTACTGAACATAGCACAGTTTGGTTTGGACATGATATATGATATGGTGAAGATATCTGATACGGATTATGTTGTTCTGGGAACAAGCAGTAACGGTGGTATGGCTTTGTATAAGATATTTGAATCGGAAACCGAAATTCAGACGCTTGTGCTTGCAGGGACAAATATATCACCTGATATCCGAAATGCTGTACTTGACTTTAACGACTACCATTCAGATATAAGGATAGTGTGCAAGGATTATTCTGTAAGTGATGATTCATATTTTATAGGTGAATCGGCACTTGATCAGGATATAATTTCAGAGAATATTCCGGATATTATAATTACAGATAATATCTGCCTTGAAAAATATACAGACAAAAATCTGTTTGCCGACCTTAAAACGTATATTGAAAATGACAGTGATATAAATATTGATGATTATTTTTCAGATGTGTTTGTATATTCAGATGACAAGTCGAAAATATATACTGTAAATCCGGTTATTGATGATATACTTACTATTTCTCTCCCAGACAAATATGCAGAATTTGCAAACGGCTGGACTCTTGAAGATTTTTGCAGTTTTGCAGAAAATAATCCCGAAGAAGTACCTGACGGATATTTGGATATGTGGGATTTTCTTTTGTATAGTTATATAAGAGAAAATGTGGACTATGAAAATGAGAAATGTAACTTTGAAACCGAAGAATTTTACAGATTGCTTGATGTAATAAAAAATAATATGTACGATGAAAATATTGGTATGACAGAAGCAGAAACTGATATTAAATTTTGCGATGCTATGATGTTCTCAGAATTTGTTCAGGAGTCATATTCAGGAGAAGAACAGGTATTTGCAGGACTGCCGTCAAATGACAATACAGCATTTATTATGCGCGGAAGCGGATTTGGAATATCTGAAAAATCAGAAAATAAAGATATAGCGTGGCTTTTTATACGTGAATTTCTGACAGATGAATATCAGGACAAACTTGTTAAGTCATATGGAAGCCCATTTCCGTCAAATAAGCAGAAAATGAAAGCTTCTATAGAAAATGATGCTATGTATATTATGAATGGAATAGGCGGAACCAGTATTGATACCAAACGTCTTGATAAAGTGTTCGGACTGCTTGAAAGACCTGTAATGACGAACTATAAAAATAATAAGATTTTTGGCATAGCAGTAGAAGAAACAGAAAAATTTCTTGCAGGCGAAGAAACAGCAGAGAGTGTTGCAAAGAACATTCAGGGTATTTGCTCAAAGTATCTTGCGGAGTCGTAAATTAATATGTGAAAAAAACACTGTAATTTTTGAGATGAATTTTACAGTGGTTTTAAATTTTGAAAAAATATTAAATTTATCTTGAAAATGATAGATAAATAGTGTTAAAATATATAAGGAAAGTTGGTGAGTTGAAATCATAGGGAATAAACTTATTTAAAGGGAAATGAGATATTTTAAGGAGTTATATAAATGAAGAAGATAAAAGCATTTTTATCTGCAATAATGCTGGCAGTTTCTTTTGCGTCATGCAACAATAGTTCTGAACCGGAGGTAACACCGCAAGGCAGTGAACAAACAAATGATAAGGTTGTGCAGAATGCAGATGTACCTGTATCGACCCAAACATACATGAGTCAGAAATATTATACAGCACCCCAAAATGTTTGGATAAGAGATATTATGAGCATTTCAGAGGAAAATATAGTTTTTAGCGGAAATATTCAATCGGGATTTGAAAACTTTGAAGTTTTGCAATATGGTGAAAACAAATTGGTACTTCCTGAGATGTTTGTAAATAATGAACTTATAGATGTTATAGATGCAGGAGATAATTATCTGATCGTATGGGAAAACGCAGGCACTAAAGAAATGTCTTTTGTAAATGACAAAGGTGATATTATTTCATCAACAGAAATTAGTCGTAGTTATAAGCACGCTGAAATTCTTCCAAATGGAAAAATAGCGGTCATTGATAGTTATGCAGTACAAATTTACAATGAAAATCTTGAACTTGAAAAAGACATAAAACGAGAAGATTTTACTGAGAGTGAGAAATTCTATATATATGACATGTGTGCAGACAGCAAGGGGAATATATATTGTTTTTTGTGGAATAAATTCGATATGATCAGTAGCGTGTACTCAATAAATCAATCGGGTGAGATAAATATTATAGAAAACAGTCTGGCTGACCTGGGAGATAATATCGAAAAAATTTTTATAAATGCTGAAGACAACCTTATTGTATGTGCTTTAGACAATGGAAGATGTCTTTTTGACGTTGTAGATGTCAGTACAGGAAAGGTACTGACCCTTGATGAGATAGAAGATGTGTCAGCTGTTTATGGTGCTACGTCAAAGTATGACATTGTTTATTCAAATGAAAAAGGGCTGTATGGATATAATATAAAAACCGGAGTATCTGAAAATCTTATATCATCTGACAAATATCCCGATAAAAAAATTTTTAAGGTGTTCATTTTTGATGATGATATATGCCTTATAGTCGGTTCTTATACAGAATCTGAAGACTGTATAATCGTATCTGATTATGACGGAAATATAACCCAAAAATATCCGTCAGATGAACGATTGGTTTATACAAACAGGGATAATGAAATTTATTATATAGAAGAAAAATACGATAATAAGTCTCTGGAGAGTGCGTATATAAATAAAGTCGGAGCATCAGGTAACGAACGACTTTTTGAAATGACAGGAATAGACGAAAACGCACATATATCCGGAGTAGCGGTTGATAATAATAACAATATTATTGTGCTGTTGTCAAATGAAAGTGATTATCTTTATGTTTACAATATGCAGGGAGAATTAATAAGCAATAGTGAAATCAGGACTGACGATTACATAAAACGCCTTATATATGATAAAAACAAAAATGTCATAGCGGTAGGCGATAAAGGCGTATACATGATAAACAGCGATTTTACTTTATCGGATACCGGCTTTTCAGGCGATAGTTATTACTATGCGTCAGCGTATGATATATATGATTTTCTTTACTGGACTGACAATTCGTTATATGGTCACTCTTTTGACACTCAGAAATCAGAAGGGATCTGGTTATGGAATGATGTTATAGTCGATGATATGAGTGTCGTACAGAACTTGTATACAGACGAGAGCGGTGCGTATTACAACAGTAGTGAGGCAGTTTACAAAGTTGGGAAAACAGAAACTTATACAAATGAAAAACAAATCAGATTTTCAATAAGCAATTATAGTGATGATGTAAAAGAAAAACTAAAAAGAGCTGTAAAAAGTTTTAACAATGAAAATAGTGATTATCATATTCAGATAGTTGACTTTTCATTTGAAAAACCTGATACGGATAATATGATATCCTCAGTCGTACAGGGCGATATACCTGACATAATGATGATAGATACATATGACAACATAATGCCATATCTTTGTAAGGACGCTTTTGCGGATATAAACAAATTGATTGAAAGCGATAATGAACTTACACATGATATGTTCTATAAAAATATACTTGATGCGTTTACTTTTAGCGATAAACTGTACTGTATGCCTGTTATATATTCTTTTGACACTATGGTCACAAATAACGCCGGAATTATCGAAGAGCCATCTCAGTTTTATGATGCAGTAAAAGAAAGCGGTGAAATGATACTTGTAAACACAAATGGTAGTGGAGGTATGGCAGAATATTTGCTGTATTCATATATCATAGAAAATGTTGATTTTGAAAAAAATAAATGTAACTTCAATACACCGGAGTTTACAGAACTTCTGAAATTTATAAAAGAATATGTTCCGTATGAATTTTGTGAAGAAGATCTGCCTGAAGAATTGTATGATGAGAACGTGCTTTTTGCCGATACATTTTCTGTAAGAATAGATCGCGCATTTCTTCATAATTATGTGTCAGGAACAGATATATGCGGTTATCCTTCTTTTGATGGTTATATAGATACAGATGTGACCTTTGCAATATCAGAAAAATCCGAATACAAGGAGATCGCATGGGAATTTATAAAATATTTTATGGACTATTACGCAGAAGAAACTCAGGGTGACATGGTGTATGACAGCCACATACTCAGAAGTCATAATGAAAAGCTTATGGAGATTTTAGAACAATATCGCATAAGCGAAGAAGATTATATGCCTACGGATAAAGAAAGAGAACGCTACAACAAACTTTTTGAAGGCACATGGAAAAGCCGATGTGCATATATCGGTATATACAACATACTGGCCGATGAATGTATGTATTACTTTGAAAGTGATGAAGGCGATATATCAGCAGAAGACGTAGCAAACAGTCTGCAGAGTAAAATATCTTTGTATATGAGTGAAATAAGCTGATATCCTCTTACACCTGCCAAAGCAGTTGTTTTTATTTCTAAGAATAAAAATCAAATAAGAAAACGAACCGTTGTAAATTCTCTGCAACGGTTCGTTTTTTAGATATATTAAATATTTTCTTGATATTAACAAAATACAAAATAATAGTCTTGTTTTTCTTCTGTAAAAGTTTTGAATATTTATTTGCTTGTCATGGGGCAAAAAAATACTATTTACTCCATATTTAATATTGTTTACTCTGTATTTATTGAAAGAGAATCAAGTTTAGTATATACTCTAAACATACCAAATGAACATCTAATTTGGTAAAAATTATGTCATGTTAATTAATAATATCTGAAATGTTTTACATAGGATAATGTTATGGAAGAGTTAATAATTAATGTGAATATAAAAAATATTTTAAGGAGGAGTAGTCATGGGATGCACACAAGATGCTACAGTAGTCGCAAGTTGTGGAGCTGGCTGTATTGCCGGTTGTGGGCTTAGTGCACTTTTAACTGCTGGTATTGGAACAGCACCAAGTTCACTTATAGGCTCAGTAACAGGGGCAACATGTTCTGTTGTAAATGGCTAATGTTTACTGAATCAAAAATGGAAAGGAGTTGTAAACATGGGATGTTCAAATGATGCTTCAGTAGTTGCAAGTTGTGGAGCTGGTTGTATTGCCGGTTGTGGACTTAGCGCACTTTTAACTGCTGGTATTGGAACAGCACCAAGTGCTTTAATAGGAACAACAACAGGTGCTACATGTTCAGTTGCAACAGGCAACTAATTATATTTTTGTTTATATAGAGGATATTGGAATAGAGGATAATACTTTATTTCAATATTCTTTATTTACAACTAAATATAGAACATAGTGTGCAGTAAATCAAGACTATAACATTTGGATACGAAAACTATTGGAGATTAAATATGAAGACAAATTATTATCAGAAATTTAATACACGAAAAGGGAATAGTTATATATATGATGGCGTGAGTTCATCAGTAATCCCAGATGAAGGTGTTTTGGAAGAAATAATAAAATTGCATAATGATAATTATGATTATATTCAGATTTTAGATAAATTATCACGTAAGTATGATGAACAAATTTTAAAAAGTGCAATAAAATTTGCTGACAGATGGAATAAAAAATATGGTGGTTTTTTTGTAGATACTGATAATGTGATTAAGCCTATTAAAGCTAACGCTGATATGGTTAAACAGTATATGGATAATGGTGAACTTTATCTATTAGTCTTATCAGTAACCGAGGATTGTAATTTTAGATGTAAATATTGTTATCTTTCAGAAACATATGATTACACAAGGAATCGAACATCTTGCCACATGACATTTGAAACAGCCAAAAAAGCAGTTGATTTTTATTTTGATCTTATACGAAAATACAAGAAAATTAAACCTAACAAGAAAGCTAGTATCAATTTTTTTGGCGGTGAACCTCTTTTAGAGATGGATCTTGTTAGAAAAGTTGTGGAATATGCCAAGAAAACATGTCCTGTTGAACTTGATTTCGATATAACAACAAATGGTTATCTTTTGACTGATGAAGTAGCAGATTTTTTAGTTGAAAATGATTTCTATGTTGCTGTAAGTCTTGATGGTGACAGGAAAAACAATAGCAATCGTGTTATGTCAAAAAATACTGAAACTTTTGAAAAAGTGCTTGAAAATATAAAACGTTTTAGAAAAAGATATCCTCTGTATGGTAAATTCGGATTGTTGGCGGTTTATGACATAAATACTGATTTGGAAAAAAATGCAGAGTTTTTTGACGATATAGAACTTCCGCCTGTACTTAGAGTAACGGGGGTTGCGTCCAATAATACATGTTATTATCAGAAATTTTCTGAAGAAGATTATGCCAGATTCAATAAACAGATTACTAAGTTGAGAGAAGAATATATTGAAAAGAAAAAGAAAAGTCTTCCGATATCTACATATCAGATGGTTCTTTTTGAGAATGAACTTTTTCAGTTATATATGAGACGAAGATATAAGGATAATAAAGGTGCAATACTGCCATATACCGGAACGTGTTTACCTGGTGTTAGATTAGGAGTGCGGGCAGATGGAACATTTGATATTTGCGAGAGAATGAATCAGGAATTCCCGATAGGAAATGTTAATGATGGATATAATCTTGAAAATATAGCACAAATAATAAATAGATATAATGATGATGTAACCGGTAAATGTGGAACGTGTATAGGAAATAAAGTATGTTCTATTTGTTATGCAAATGTAGCAGGAGACAAAAAATTTAATTGTGATTCAAAAGTCTGCAATCAGGTTAGAGAATTTGTGAAGAATGGTTTTGCTTTGCTCTATGAGATACTTGAAGAAAATCCGGATGCGTTTAAACAGGAAGAATACGATAAGGTAATAAAAAATATGCTTATATTTGAAGGGTGAAAGGATGCTATAAATGAAGTGGTTTAGATTTTATCCAGATGTAGTTTTAGAAAATGGTGTAGTGAGATCAACATTATATTTTTTAGGCGAAAAAAAAACAATACATTTAAATAAACATGAAAGTGAAATAATTAGAGCGTTTGAAAACAATCCTATTGAGAAAGTTGAAGAAATATTCGGAAAAGAGATTGTTAATAGAGCACTGGATACTATGTTGGAAAATGGAATGGGAAATGTTTATAATTGGAAAGCGTATGCTGAACCTTATAAGCCTCATGTAGAATATGATCTTGATCTTTTTTTTCAGAATGAGTTAAAAATCAATGATTTTTATATTCAAACCGGAACCGATTCCAAGTATAATGCAGATGATATGGAGTTTATTACTGCGTATGAAGGATGTTGTTCTTTCATAGCACCATGTAAAGAAACTCCCGATTACCAAGGTGACTTTAAAATAATAAAAGATAGTATTGCACAATTAAGTGAAAATGCGGTTAAAAATTTTACAATTGGTGGTGGAAATCCGTTCTCCGAATGGAAAAGTGTTAAATCTCTTATTGATTTTATTCTTGAAAAGTTTAATACAAATGTAACCATAGTCTGTCCTAATACACAAGTAAGTGAAGAATGTTTGAAATATATTTATGAGAAAGACATCATTTTAAAAATTAGTGTTTTTATAAACGAACTTAATGATGCTACAAAGCTGCAAAAATTTCGTGAGTGTATTGAAAATTATATAGAAAAAGATATTTATGTAAAATTAAATCTTATATATGATGCAAGGTATGATTGTGACACAAATATTGAAAATCAAATTCGTTCATGGAATATGTGTAGTGTAGATTTAACACATTTGTTGTATAAGACCAGCGATAGACTTATTGGTTTGGATACAAATAAAAAACGTGTTGAAAACATTGATATGAATCAGTATTATGAACGAATTAATTGTAGAACTGGAAAAGTTGCCATTTTATCTAATGGTGAAATACGTCCATGTGCATTCAGTAAAATAATTTGGGATAAGAATCCGAATAATCTTTTTTCAGTTTTTGAAAAAAATCTTCAAAAAGATGTATGGTTTAGAAAGAAAAAGGATGTTAAGGTATGTTCTAAATGTGAAAATAAATTTGCATGTTATGATTGTAGTATAGTACATGAAATGATGGAGAATAATGTCGATTCGCTCCGTATGATGTGTAGTTATGACCCTAATATAGGGATATGGACAGATGGTGAAGAAACCAGAGGTGATTTTGAATGGCAGTAATTAAGACTGAACTTCTTAAAAAAATATACGGAAAAAAGTGTGTGCTAGATTCTGTTTCTTTTGAAATAGAAAAGGGTGATATAGTAGGATATCTCGGACCAAATGGCTCAGGTAAAACTACAACTATAAATATTATAACAGGTCTGCTCAAAGCTACTGACGGTAAAGCTGAGTTGCTTGGTTATAATGTTGAAAGAGACTATAGCAAACTTTTTGGCAAGATAGGTATTTTGTTTGATGATAATGGTTTATATGAAAGAATGACAGTAAAACAAAACCTTGATTATTATTTAGATTTATTTGGTGAAAACAAAAATCTTGATGTGGATTATAGAAATAAACTTTTCAATCAAATGAATTATGAAGAAATAAGCAATCTTGAAGTTAAACAACTTTCAAAGGGAATGAAGCGAATGGTTGGATTGGTAAGGGCATTAATGCTTGAGCCAGAAGTGTTGATTCTCGATGAACCGTTTGATGGAATAGATTTGGAAAATAGAAGTAAGTTTATTAAACTGATTAAAGAATATCATATATCAAAAAATCCGGCTGTTATTTTAACTTCTCATGTTATGGATGATATAAAGCAGCTTGCTAATAGGATAATTGTAATCAAAAAAGGGAAAAAACTTGTGGATTGTTCTATGGATGATTTTAAAAATCTTGCAATTTCTAAAAAATACAGAGTCATATTTAATTCTGAGAAAGAAGCGAATAAATTTGCTGATTTTTGTATGAGTAAAGACATGAGTTGTGATGTAAAATGCAGAGATGTTAATATAAGTATTTCGTCAGATGATGATATAAAATCTCTTTTAGATTTGAGTAAAAGTGAGTTCAGAGATTTTTACGAAGATTATCAGGAGATTGATGAGATTTATTTAAATCTTATACAGTCACAACAAACGGAGGGATAATATGGATAATAATTTTAAGACTATTGGTACAATAGTGAAAAAAGAAATTATTGACTGTGTCAGAACTTTAAAATTTGTTTTATTAGCCGGTATGGTATGTTTTAATATTTGTATGTATGCTACTGAAACTACTATTTTTGAAATGTTCAATAATGAATCTGTTCTTTGTAAACAACTTGGAATAAATATGATGTATCTTGCAGCTATGTCAATTTTATTTCTTGGTTCGGCACTTGTAAATAAGCTTACATACGAGGAAAAAAAGAATAAAACGATTCATATGTTGCTGAGTATGGGGATTCCAACAGTTACTATATGGATTTCCAAGATGATTGCTATAGTAATTATGTGTGCAGTTTATAGTATTTTAAATTTAGCAATACATGTTGTATTCTTGAAAATTATTTCAGGGCATTTTGTGTCGTTTACAATGATGTCCGCAGTAATGACTTTTATAACAATACCAATTTTGTGTTATGGATTTTTATTTATTGTGTCAATAGCATTTATGTATTTTAGTAAAATGAATGTAATAGGTATGCTGATTCAAATAGTTCCTTATTTAGGTGTTTGGGAGATATCACAGAAACTAATTGAATATACAACGATTCCTACTTTAATTGTAATTTGTTCTTTTGGGATTGGTTTTGTTCTTATGTTTATATCAGCTATGATTGTAAGAAAAATTCCAAAAGAAAAGATTGTTACAAGAGTGGATTAATAGAGAATTTACAATGAGGGCGAGAAATATGAAAGAATATTATAACAATACATATGATTTTTCTGTAAAATATCCTGAATCATGGAAATATAATGAAGAGTTATGTGATGTTGAGGTATGGTTTTATAATGATAATAATGATGAGACAGAGTTTAAGTCAACTGTTAATATGATGGTCATACCAAATAGAAATGGAAACAGTCTCCGACAAATTATGAATAAAACAAAACACGATATAAAGTCGATTTTGAAAAATGTATCTATCAGTGAATATCATATTTTTAATGATAATGAAGGTATACTTACTTATCAGGGCGAAAATAATGATAAATTATTATTTGAGCAAAGAATTTTTTTAAAAAATAAAGATATTTATTGTTTTACAGGTTGTGTTTCAGAACAAAAAAAGAGCGAATTTTATGGGGAAATAAAAGCTATACTCAATAGCATAAAAATATAATCAGAGCATAATGTAATATAGAGAGGTATTATTTATGGATGTTGTATTTTGGGTTGTTTTTATAATTTTATTGTCTGCAATACAACTCATAATGGTGTCAGTGAAACAAAAGAAAAATGGCAGAACTGTTACACCATTAAAAAATGCAATTTCGATTTTAGGTGTAATTGCAGTAGTTGTAGTAGTTTTTATAATATCTAAAAATTACATGTAAATAGTTTGCGATGCCGTCTTTTGTTACTTGTATAGAAGTAACAAAAGACGGCGTTTCGTTGTTTTTTCGTTTTTTTTAGATAGTTAAATTATAATTTTTTCTTAATACTAAAACAGACTGCCGTTTATTATAACCGGCAGTCTGTAAAAATTTTATTATTTATTAGCCCATTATTACTTCAACAGTATGTTCGCCGTCAGCAAATGCAGGAACGATGTTTCCTTCGATAGCCTTGCCGTCTACTGTGAGGCTCTTAACGCCCTTGCAAACGTGGTCAGGGTTCTTAACAGTGATGTTGTATGTAGCACCACGGAATTTTCTTGATGCTGTGAATCCGTCCCATTCGTTTGGAATTGATGGGTCAACCTTGAGGCCGTCCCAGTCAGCAGAAACGCCGAGGATGTACTGTGAAATAGCAACGAAGTTCCATGCAGCAGTACCTGTGAGCCATGAGTTCTTACCTTCACCAAATCTGCTTGCGTCCTTACCTGCGATCATCTGACCGTATACGTAAGGTTCTGTCTTGTGGAGTTCGGAAATATCTTCGTTGAATGCAGGAGCGATCTTTGAATAGTATTCAAATGCCTTGTTTCCTCTGCCTGCGTAAGCTTCAGCACAGATGATCCATGCGTTGTTGTGTGTGAAGATACCTGCGTTTTCTTTGTAACCGCCCGGATATGTTGAGATTTCACCATACTGAACATAGTATTTTGAGAAAGCAGGGTTGTTGAGTACAAGACCGTACTTTGTATTGAGGTATTTGTCGATAGAATCAAGAGTCTTGATGTCAGCGCCCTGATCCTTACCGATCTCAGACATAACTGCAAAGCCCTGTGGTTCGATGAAGATCTTACCTTCTTCACATTCCTTTGAACCCATCTTTTCGCCGTTTGCGTCATAAGCTCTGAGGAACCAGTCGCCATCGAAAGCGTGTTTCATAACGTTTTCTTTCATCTTGTCGATTTCAGCCTGAGCCTTGTCAGCTTCGTCGTTTTTACCGAGGTGTCTGAGGATACCTACATAAGAAGGACCTGTGTATGTGAAGAGTGCAGCAACCATTACAGATTCAGCAACCTTTGAGTAACCGCCTTCAGCTGCAAACTTAGGATTTGTATATGTCTGGAAGCTTTCGCCCGGCTTGTCTGAGAAGCATGAAAGGTTGATACAGTCATTCCAGTCAGCACGCATAGCGAGCGGGAGACCGTGAGGTCCGAGGTTGTTTACAATGTGGTAGAATGAAACTGTGAGGTGATCGAGCATAGGCTTAGCGAGTGATTCGTCATTGTCATAAGGAACCATTTCGTTAAGAATATCCCAGTCGCCTGTTTCCTTGATATATGCACTTACTGAAAGGATCATCCACAGTGGGTCATCTGAGAAGTCACCGCCGATATCAGAGTTACCCTTCTTTGTAAGTGGCTGATACTGATGGTAGCAACCGCCGTCAGGAAGCTGAGTAGAAGCGAGGTCGATAAGACGTTCTCTTGCTCTGTCAGGGATCTGATGAACGAAGCCGAGGATATCCTGGTTGGAATCTCTGAAGCCCATTCCACGACCGATACCTGATTCGAAGTAGGAAGCAGAACGAGAAAGGTTAAATGTAACCATACACTGATACTGGTTCCAGATATTTACCATGCGGTTTACCTTGTCATCAGGAGTATTTGTATTGAAGATGCCAAGGAGTTTGTCCCATGTAGCCTTGAGTTCAGCAAGACCTGCAGTTACCTTTTCAGGAGTGTTGAACTTTTCGATCATTGCATAAGCTTTTTCCTTGTTGATTGTCTTTCCGTCAGCTTCAAATTTCTTGTCGAAATCATTTTCTACGTAGCCGAGAACGAAAACGAGAGTCTTGCTTTCGCCCGGAGCGAGTGTGATTTCTTTGTAGTGTGAAGCGATAGGAGCCCAACCGTCAGCAAATGAGTTTGTAGCCTTGCCGTCTGTAACAGCCTGTGGATCACCAAAGCTGTTGTAGAGACCGATAAATGAATCACGGTCTGTATCATAACCGTCTATAGCGTCATTTACAGTATAGAAAGCGTAGTGGTTACGTCTGTCTCTGTATTCTGTTCTGTGGTAGATCGTTGAACCTTCAACTTCTACACAACCTGTTGAGTAGTTTCTCTGGAAGTTTGTGCAGTCGTCCTGAGCGTCCCACAAGCACCATTCTGCAAATGAGAAGAACTTGAATGTCTTAGCTTCATTTCCTTCGTTTGTGAGTACTACCTGCTGAACTTCACCGTCATAGTTCTGTGGAACGAAGAATGTAACTTCAGCCTTGAGGTTGTTTTTCTTACCTGTGATGATAGTATAACCCATACCGTGACGGCATTCGTAAGCATCGAGTTCTGTCTTTACCGGTGACCAGCCTGGATTCCAGATAGTACCGTTTTCATTTATGTAGAAATAACGTCCGCCCATATCGATCGGAACGTTGTTGTAACGGTAACGTGTGATTCTTCTGAGACGTGCGTCCTTATAGAAGCTGTAACCGCCTGCTGTGTTGGAAATAAGAGAGAAAAAGCTCTGTGTTCCGAGGTAGTTGATCCAAGGATATGGTGTTCTTGGGGAATTGATTACGTATTCTTTGTTTTTATCGTCAAAAAAACCAAATTTCATCTTAATACTCCTTCGTAATTTTTATTTTAAATTCGTACTGTCTTGATTTATTTAAAATCACAAAACAATCAAGCTGATTATACCATATTTTCAGCTGTTTTTCAAGTGATTTAGAGAAAATAATTATTATTCTGCAACTGTAAAGAAATGCTGTGAAGCGGTAAATGTCTGACCTGATGATATTTCTCTGTATCCTGTGATATTGTGTGAAAGTGAGAGGTTTGGAGCATTTATCATTGCTGTCATAGGTTCAGGACAGAAATAGCCGTTTGTTCCTCTGTCATTCCAGATTATCCAGAATTTGTACTCGTCAGATACTTCGTAGCAGAGTTTTATACCGCTTGACTTGTCTGTTGCGATTATTCCGTTGAATTTTCTTCCTTCAAAATCAAGTCTGTCAGCAGCGTACATATCATTGTCAAGATTCTGAAGAACAGGTATCTTTACGCCGTCAAGGTATTCTTTGTCCCATTCGGAGAGATCGAGAAGATTTTCTGTAGGAAGACAACGTTCGTTCAGTTCGCAACGCATCATTGCAGGTACCTGAAGACGTATATCAGGAAGCTTTGCACCGTCTACAAAAGGTGCGCTGATAGCTGTGTGAGAACCTATTGAGATAGGGAGCATCTTGTCGCAGTTGTTTGTGTAGCATATATCCTGAGTAAGACCGTCTTCTGAAAGTGTAAATGTATATTCTACTGTAAATTTTACAGGGAAATACTGATAGAATTCATCGTTTTCATCAAAGTCATATCTGGTTTTGAGCCATGCTTTTTCTTCATTGAAACTGTACTCAACAACGTTGTGTATTCTTTTGTGGATAAATCCATGAATATGATTGTTGTATCTGTTTTTTTCATTTACCGGCCAGTGATATACTGCGTCAGATGTTTTAAGTATACCGTCTGCAAGGCGGTTAGGGAAGTAAAGTGTAGGCATTCCCCATACTTCCGGTGAGTTTATAATAGTTTCAGCCGGATTCTGATCATCAAATCTGAAAAACTCAACGCAGTTTTCCGTATCTCTCAGTCTGATAACATTACAGCCTATTTCATATGCAATGAGAGAAGTATATCTGCCGGCTGTAAGTTCAACACACGGAGTGCCGTTGAAGTTTATCATTCGGGCATTGTTCATTTTTTAACCTCTTTTCTGTTATAATTCATTTATATTTAACGGTTTTATAAAACCATTTTTACCGTAACTTTTAAGATTTGCACCGATAAGACAGGTGTTTTCGGTTATAAGTTCGATATATACCTTTTCACCGTCGGTGAAATTTGTAACAAGACATGTTATCAGCGTAACTTTTTTTCCTTTGTATTTTTCAAGGTCAAAGCCTTGTTTTTTCTGTATCTTATTGTATTCCTTGTATGTGTCGTTAAATATGTACGGGATAGTTATCTCGGTAAATTTTATTTCTTCTTTATCGATCTGCCAGCCGAAACTTTCCGTATATGCACTGATACTTGCTGTATCGGGCAATATTTTTGTCGGTTCTTCTTTGCTTAGAATTTTGTAAAGACACATTGTAAGTATAAAAACAACAGGAACAAAAGCTAATCCGATATATTTTCTTTTCAAATCTATCACCTCTAAGAAAAGTATATTTGTTTTCATGAGATGATATGCAAAAAATAAACGGTCGGCGTTTACCAACCGTTTGTTTTTTATTATTATATATTTATTTTGCAAAGAAATCCATGATATTGATGTGACCTATAATAGGGAGTTTCATTGCTTTTCCTGTTGCAGTAGTTACAACTGATGCAACAAACAGTAAAAATAATGCCAAAGATAAAACCCACTGAACAAGTCCGCCGATAAGCGGTATGAATCCGATAATTGCACTTACTACAGACACAAGGAGTGAGAGTATCAGAAGAGAAAGTGACTGTCCTGAAACAAACTGAAGATAAGGTGTTTTTTTGTTTGTTACAAGCGGGAGAAAGAAGAGTATCGGTATGCATGTAGCAATTGCTATGCCCATATCCTGTTTCATTTCGTTTGCATCAAACTGGTTTGTTATGTCCTCGGGCATAAGAAGTGAGTTAAGATCGTTCATTTTTATTACCTCCTGAAAGTGTATACCTTAACGGTAAGATTATATTTTTATAAGATAATGATATCATAAATGACTTTAAAAATCTATAAAAAAATTTTTTTTGTATGAAATCAAAATAAATTTGTTTATTCTGACGAAATATCAGAGCTGTATATCAGCGAAAAATGTTTATTCTGCACTATATTCGTTGACGGCATTTATAAAGCTATCAAGGTCGTTGAATTCTTTATATACAGAAGCAAAGCGGATATATGCAACAACATCAAGTTCTTTTAATCTCTCAAGAACAAGATTTCCTATCTCAACAGAAGTTATCTGTTTCACATTTGAGCTTTCTATCTCATCTGCTATTTTTGAAACTTCCTCTACGTTTACAGGACGTTTTTTTATTGCGCTGTATATTCCTGTGATAAGTTTGTTGCGGTCAAAAGGTTCAAAAGAACCATCTTTTTTTTCTACCATGATAAGTGGCATCTCGACAATTTCATAAGTGGTGAAGCGTTTTTCGCAACTTGTACATTCTCGTCTGCGTCTTTTTTTCAGCTCTGTTGATCTTGAATCAATTACTTTTGTATCTTCAAATCCGCAAAAAGGGCATCGCATTTATCCTGCCTCCTTTTCTATGTTGTTTATAATGTCACAAAGGTATCTGTAGCTTTCGTAAAGCTGGGAAATATCATTAAAATTTTGTCTGTACAGTTCCAATATAACAGAGCCGTCAAATCCTTTTTTGGATAAGATTTTCAGAAACCCTTCTATATCAAAGTTTCCCTTTGAAAGTAGCATACAGTCACGTTCGGCATTGTGGTCGCTCATATGGACGTGTACTATCTTGTCGCCAAGCTGTGACGCTATTTCAAAAGGGTCTTCATGAGAGCGTACTGCCTGCTTTACGTCGAGGACAAAGTTTGCGTACTTTCCAAGGTATAAGGACATATTTTTCATAAATTCAAGACTGTTGCTCTGACAGCGTTCCACATTTTCCTGAGCGGCTATGACTCCAAATTCTTCTGCGGTCATGGCGAGTCGTCCGAAACGCTCAAAATACAGTTCTTCAGGTGCAGGGTGGATTCGCTTGTTTCCATGGAAAACAAGGATCTTTGCACCGAATTTGTTCATGGTTTCAAAGTAATATTTGTAATAGTCTATTATATCATCTACACGACGCTCATATGATGAAAAAAACATCATAGGTTCAGACGGGCATGTAAAAGGGTGGACTGCACTGCATGATACATTATTGTTATTAAGAATATTTTTAAGAAGGTCTGTAAATTCCGTCTGTAATTCACTGTGTGTATTTATAAATATTTCTGTATTTTTTATTCCTGTCTTTGCTAACTGTGATAAAGCATTTTCCAATAATTCGGGATAAAGACAAGCGGTTGACACTCCGGCTTTCATATGTTTTTCACCTCCGGATTTTACTGAGTAAATGATTTTTGTAATTCTGTAAGCCATTGAGGAGAAGGACCTTTGGTTATGATAGATCCGTTTCTGTATTCTGCCTTTTCTACAAATCCGTTTTCGTTATCAAAAAAACGTGCCTCGTTACAGTACGGAAGGATTCGTTTTAGGTCTTCAAAACGTTTGTCAAATCTTCTCTCAACATCACTGCTAGGAATATTGTGACCACCTTTTTCAACACGATTTCTGATACGTTTTATACTTTCTTCACAACTATTTACTCCGATATAGTACAGGCGGATATAGTATCCCAGTTCACGTGCTTTTTGTATTGTTTTTAATGTTCTTATTCCTGAAAGAGTTGTTTCCTGTGTGAAATTAACGCCTGATTTAAGACATTCTTCAATACGTAAAACAGCTTTTTTTCCACCTTTTATTTTATCACCGCCGAGTTCAGCTGTTAATTTATCAGTGTCAATGATAATGCCAAGATCTGTACTTTCAGCTGACAAAACTCCTGAAAGACTGCTTTTTCCTACTCCGTTTACTCCGCCGATTATGGTGTAGATTTTCATTTGTATCACCTTTTATACATTGTTTTTATTCAAAACTATAATCTATAATAATATTAACATATGATACAGTTTTTTTCAAGAGAAAAGTAAAACCACATTGAAAAACAGCTGATTTTTTATATGGTGGTTATACTAAAATTCTTGACAGTAAAAAGTCTTATGGTTATAATGTTGTTATATAACGATTTATTTTTGGCTGTCATGAGGTGGAAAGAGGATAATGAGCAAAATACTTATAGTTGAAGATGACAAAGAAATAAATAAGCTTCTCGCTGACTTTTTACATGGCAATGGTTATGAAACTGTTTGTGCGGATGAAGGGAAAAAAGCGACGTTGCTTCTTAAAAAACAGGATTTCAGTCTTGTCATTATGGATCTGATGCTTCCCTACAAGAGCGGTGAGCAACTTATAAAGGAGTTTCGTGAATATTCGCAGATACCTGTAATAGTTCTGTCTGCAAAATCAATGATGGAAACACGTCTTGCGGTTTTAAGACTTGGTGCTGATGATTATATCTTAAAACCTTTTGACTTAAATGAAGTACTTGTCAGAATAGAGGTCGTACTCAGAAGAAGCGGTACGGATAAACAGTTGTCAGACGGAGTACTTTCCTGCGGTGAGCTTTGTCTTAACACTGCGGAAAATACGGTTACCTACAGGCAAAAACAAATAGCTCTTACAGCTAAGGAATTTATGTTGCTTAAACTGTTTATGGAATATCCGCAGAAGGTTTATTCAAAAGCCAATCTTTACGAATCAGTGTGGAATGATACTTATTATTATGAGGACAACACTATAAACGTTCATGTCAGCAATCTCAGAAACAAGCTGAAAAAGGCTACAGAAAATGATTATATAGAAACAGTCTGGGGTATAGGATATCGTCTGAAAGGGGATCTGTAATGGTTATAGTTTGCATAATTTTTGCAGTTTTCTGTTTGATTTTGATTTTCTGTAATATCAGGCTGAAAAATGAAATGCGTAAGGTGAAAAAAGAACTCGAACGTACCCGTGATATGCAGTATAACAGGCAGTTGACAGTTTCATTTTCAGACAGGACATTTGCAGAACTGGTATCAGAAATAAACAGAAACCTTGACTATCAGAAAAAGCTGAAGTTACAGTCAGAATATGCTCAGAGAAGTCTTAAACAGTCAGTTTCCGATATTGCTCACGATTTGCGTACACCGCTTACTGTTATAAAAGGAAATCTGCAGATGCTTGAAAATGAGAGTATGCTATCGGAAAGAGGCAAAGGATACCTTCGTGTATGTATAGAAAAATCTGATTTTATGAAAAAGATGGCAGATGATTTTTTTGAACTTTCCGTACTTGAAAGTGACATGAGTGAATTACCCCTGTCAAAAGTAAATTTAACAGGGGTACTTATGCAGTTTATTGCTGATAACGAGGCAGTAATACGAAACTGCTCCCTTGTTCCCGAAGTGATATTTCCCGAAAAAACTGTATTTATATCGGCAGATGAGCAACTCCTTATGCGTATGCTAAACAATCTTCTGAGCAATATCATAAAGTATGCTGAAAATGAGTTTTCCGTAAGTCTTGAAAACTTCGAAGACAAGGTGCATCTGACATTTTCAAACCCTGTCAGAGCGGAGAATATTGATATAGATCATATCTTTGACAGGACATATCGCAGTGACAAATCCCGAAGCGGTAATGGTGTAGGTCTTGGACTTTATATCGTGAAAATTCTGGCACAAAAGCAGAAGGCAGAGGTCAGGGCAGAGGTTGATAACAGCACATTGAAAATAATAATAATCTTCAATACGATCAATCGGTGAGTTTGTTTTGCCGGTTGATTTATTGTATAGGTATAATTGTGAACTTTTTATGAATATTATAAAAATTTAAGAAATTCTTTAAGATTTGATTTTAAAATAAAGATACGATCGTAAAATAACAAAACAGGAGGAAAAAAATGAGTGAATTTATTATTGATGTAAAAAATCTTGATAAGCAGTATATGAAACAAAAAGCTGTAAGTGATGCAACCTTTCAGATAAAAGAAGGTATGATAACAGGTCTTATCGGACCTAACGGGGCAGGCAAGACAACTATAATGAAAATGCTCGGAGGACTAGTACTACCTACAAAAGGAAGTATAAAAATATACGGCGCAAATGATGAAAACGGTCTTGCACACGCAAGAAGCCGTATGAGCTTTATGATAGAAACTCCTTATGCAAAAGAGAAACTTACAGCAAGAGAAAATCTTGAAAAACAGCGTTTGCAAAAAGGTATTCCCGATAAAAAACGTATTGATGAAGTGCTTGAGATGGTAGGTCTGTCCGATACAGGAAAAAAGGCAGTCAAAAATTTTTCTCTTGGTATGCGTCAGCGTCTCGGCATTGCAAATGCACTTATGACCAAACCTGAGATAATGGTGCTTGATGAACCTGTAAACGGACTTGACCCTGAGGGAATAGTTGAAATACGTGAGTTGCTTTTAAAACTTAACAGAGAGGAGCATATCACTATTCTTATTTCGTCACACATACTAAGTGAACTTTCTCTTTTGTGTACGGATTATCTCTTTATAAATCACGGCAAAATACTTCAGGCTATTTCAGCTGAGGAGTTAAAAAAGCAGTGTCATGAGTATTATCACATAAATACCGACAACAATTCTCTGGCTACTGCGATCTTGCAGGAGAAACTCGGTGTTACAGAAATCGAGGTTGAAAGGGACGGCAGTATAAGACTTTACGAACAGCTTGACAATATATATAAAGTTTCAAAAACACTTTTTGAAAACGGAGTTGTTCCGCTTAAACTGAATATGAACGAGGCAAATCTTGAACAATATTATATAAATATGGTAGGTGAGGAAAATGGGAAACATAATAAAGGCGATGAATTATCAGATAAAAAACGATAAGGTTACATATTTTTGCGTGTTGCTTTCAGTGTTTCTTTCGTGTTCAAATCTTGTAGGTTGTGACTTGTCAGAAGTTACAGGGGGCAGTTTTATCAGTATGGCAGGAGATATGACAGCACTGCTTCCGATGTTTGTGATACTTATTCTAAGTGTGAGGATATGTGGCTGGGACTATACCGACAAAACTATCAACTATGAGATTTTGGCAGGACATCATCGGAGAGATGTTTATTTTGCACGGGCAGTTTTGGCGATAGTCTGGAGTGTGCTGATTTGCCTTGTCTGTATGCTTGTTCCTGTATTTATTTTCACTGCCATAAACGGCTGGGGCGATACAATGGAGTTTAAAGGAATGATGCTGAGGTTTGCTTTGTCGTTTTTTCCTATGCTAAGAATAACAAGTCAGTATATTTTACTTGTTTTTCTTACGAGAAATGTCTATATCTCATGGGGGGCAGGATATATGGCAACGATGTTTTCCATGATGATAAATATGATGATAAAGGAATTTTTATCATTTGAGTTTACCTGGCATTTTTCATCTTCAAATCTTATGAAAATTTTTACTTTCAATCAGAGTTTAGGTTATGTAAATAATGAAGATGTTGTTATCTGTCAGACATCTCTTGAGTCGTCATTTGTAGCAGGTACGATTGTTGCATCTCTTGTGATAAGCCTGATTTGTATTGGTTTTGGTTATATTTTCTTTAAAAAGAGTGATATCAGTTGATAAACAGGAGGTAGAGACAAGATGAAAGATATAGTAAGATCACAACTGTATCAGTTACGAAAAGAACGAATGATATGGCTTGTTTTTATAGGAGTTTTACTTATTCCTTTTATTGGTATACTAGCTGAAGGGGTAATAAATTGCGAGGGGGACTATCCGACGCAGACATACCTTTCAGATATGAGTATTATCAGCATTTCCGGTTCGTTGATGTTTGTTTTTTCATTTACGGGGTTTGTGTGTTGCGGTGATTTTGGTGACAAAACTTCAAACTATGAGATCATGACGGGGCACAGGCGTATAGAAGTTTATTTTGGAAGAGTTATACCTTGTCTTGCAGTAGGTGTGATTTGTTTTATTATAATTATTTATGCACCGATTATCGTAAATACTGCAATGCATGGCTGGGGAAACCAACTTGATATGGGACAGACACTTTTACGTTATACGCTTCTTATTTTTCCGATAATAAGAATATTCTGCACAGCTATATTTATTTCTTTTGTTGTTAAAAATGCATATATTCTGATGGCTGTAGGCTATGGAGCTTTTGTGCTCAGTGGAATGGGAGCAGTCTTTTTTAAAGAGGGAAAGAGTCTGTTTCTTGGTTTGACAAATATAAATATGCTCTGTATGTTTGACAGTTGGTCTACTTACGGTCTGGAAGGCAATGAAAATTATATATATGATGCCTCACTTTCAGCAGGGCAGATCTCAGGAACGATAATTGTATCTCTTGTTGTAAGTGTTATATTTCTGTACCTTGGATATGTATTTTTCCATACAGATGATCTTAACTGAGAAATGAGGGTGAAAAATGAAGTTAGTTGATATATTGCTTATTGTTATAAGTTTTGTGTGTTCTGTCGGTCTTTATTTTCTTGCTGGTTACGCTGTAAAGGCTATAAGCAGTCAGTGGCGTATCCTATATATAATGCCGATGGTAATAAGTCTTGGATTTATTGTGTGCAGTGGTTTTGAAATTTCACTTATGCCTGCATATATCGGTTCTTTGATCCTGATTGCAGGATTTTTAAATGAAAAAGAAAAAAATCGTAAGTTTTCATCAATATTTTCAGCAGTTCTCGTAGCTGTAGCCCTTCCGATATGTCTTCTTAACAAGGGTTATCGTACAGTGAACTATGTTAAAGACTTTAAAAATGGTTTTGACTGTATGAAAGAACACTATGTTCTGGCAGAACACAAGGGTATTGACTGGGACGGGCTTTATGATGAGTATCTTCCGATGTTTAAAGAGGCTGATAAGGAAAATGACAAAATCGCAAACTATATAGCCTGGCAGAAATTCTGTGCAGAATTTCATGACGGTCATGTTGGTTTTGCTGCATCTGATACAGAGCTTAAAGAAGTGGCAGACCGTATTTACGGTAACGACTACGGACTTTCGCTGGTAACTCTTGATAACGGAAAAAATGTTGCGGTAAATGTTGATGAGAGGCTTTCAGAATACGGAATAAAAACAGGTACAGTCATTACAAAATGGGACACAGCAGAGCCTCTTGAAGTTGCACGGAAGTCTGAAAGTTTTAAGACAGCAAGCTTTGCTGACAGTGAAAACGAAGCTTTTTATCTTGCACTTTATGCGGCAGGTGTCGGCGGAGATACTGTGACAGTTTCATACATTGACGAAAACGGTAACGAAAAAGAGGCAACATTAAAGAAACTCGGAAACTACAGCGAACGTGTACAGAAAACCATTGAAATTTTAGACGGTGGTGTAGAAACAGGGCATCTTATGTGGGCAGATATTGACGAAAAAACAGCTTGTCTGCGTATAAAAATGATGAACTTTGATTCGGAGTCCGGTAACACAGGTGATTTTTCAAAAATGAAAAACGGTATTATTGAAAAGCTCAATGAATATCGTGCAAAAGGCGTAGAAAATATTGTCCTTGATATGCGTAACAATTCGGGCGGTTCAAGTGATGTTGTAAAAGTTCTCGCAGAAATTTTTGCACCTGAGGGTGAACATTATTATGCAACAGACGGTAAATGGAGCAATGAGAAAGGGGTATATCTCACAGACGCTAAAACAGGAAAATTTGTAGAAGGAAAGAAGAATTTTTACAAGGGCGAAAATCTCTGGGGAGACGGGAATGTCATCATTATTGTAAATGCAGGCAGTGTAAGCGCCGCAGATCATCTTACAAGAATAATGTGCGACTTTGAAAATGTGACAGTTATCGGTTTTACAGGCCCTAACGGTTCAGCACAGGGAATAGGCGGTATTAAGCTTGAAAGCGGATGGCTTATTTTTTCAAACGCACTGTTACTTGATGAAAACGGTGATGTTTTTATTGATTCGGGAGTGGATTATAAGAGCAGAAATAAGATAGATATAAAAGTTCCTCTTGATGAAAAAGCGATAGAAGTGTTGTTTACAGATGGTGAGGATTATCTTATGAAAAAAGCACTGGAGATATGTAAATAATCAAAAAAATGCTGTACAGTTATTCGCTGTACAGCATTTAAATTTTGGTTTATTATTATTTGCCTTCTGATTTCTTTTCAGAACGTGACTGCCATGATACCCAGAGGCATGGAGCAAGGCAGAGTGAAGAATATGTTCCGACGATCATACCGATACAAATCGGGATAGAGAAGCTGAGTATTGAAGTAACTCCGCTTACAGCGGCAACTATTGAAATGATGATCATTGTTACAACAGTTGTTATTGTTGTTCTGAAAGAACGTGACATTGATTGTGTTGTACTGTAGTTTACGAGTTTTTCTAACTTTTCAACAGGCATAAGTGTTCTGTTTTCTCTGATACGGTCGTAAACAACGATAGTGTTGTTTATTGAGCAACCGAGGATAGTGAGAACAACGGCTACGAAGTTTGAGTTTATTTCAAAGCCCATAGCTACAAATGCACCGTATGTTATCACTACATCGTGGAGAAGAGCGATAACTGCACATATACCTGAAGACCAGCCACTTATTCTCTTGAATCGTAAAGCGATATATATGATAAGGATAAGTGCTGAGAATACAACAGCTACGATACATT
Source organism: Ruminococcus sp. (assembly GCA_015066745.1). GTDB lineage: Bacteria > Bacillota > Clostridia > Oscillospirales > Ruminococcaceae > HUN007. The sequence goes on from SVNW01000005.1 coordinate 75,766, forward strand.
TTATAAAGAAGTCTATACCTGAGGAAGCTGAAACGTCAGTAGAGTCAAGAAGTTCTATTTCGTTTTCAGCGTATATTGTTTCAAATTCTGTTGTGAGAGCAGTCTGCTTTTCAGCAGTAAGTCCGTCATTTGATACAAGTGAGATAGCAAGTCTTTTTCTGTCACTCTGGAAGATATCGCCCTGCTGGATGTTTACTGATGTTCCTAAGATCTCTTCAACCTTTGTTTTGGCTTCATCAGAATTTATTTCTCCGATAAATGAATATGTTATCATTGTACCGCCCTTGAACTCAATAGCGATTTTTACACCGAAGAAAGATACGATAATTGAAAGTGCTATAAGTACAATAGAAATAGTGTAGAACACTTTTCTTTTTCCTGTGAAATCATAGCTTTTCTTTTCGCTTTTCTTTTCATCAACTACTTTTGTACTCATTTTTCAACACCTCCGTAAAGTTTTCTGTTTTTAAATGCCTTGAACTTGGAGAGTGAACCAAGCATGAGTTTTGAAGCGAATACGCCCATAACGAAGTTAAGTATAGCACCAACCATAAGAGTGAAACCGAATGAGTAGATAGTACCTTCTGTTGTAGTACCGAACCATCTGAAGATGAAGCTTAACATCTTAGCAAACAGGCTGTCCGGAACGCCGAATGCACCCATGAGAATGATAGCTATAAGTATAACTGTAAGGTTTCCGTCGAAGATAGCGGAGAATGCACGGCTGTAACCTGCTTCAAGAGAAGTATTGAGTTTCTTGCCTGCACGAAGTTCTTCCTTGATACGTTCGCCTGTGATGATATTTGCGTCAACACCCATACCGATAGAGAGGATAATACCTGCGATACCCGGAATAGTGAGAGTTGAGCTGTTCATAAAGCTGAAGTAACCGGAAACACAAGCGAGAGTAGCTGATATCTGTCCGAGGATACCGATAACTGCAACAAAGCCCGGAAGTCTGTAAAGAATTATCATATATACTGCAATAAATCCAAGTGCGATAAGTCCGCCGAGAATCATTGCTTCAAGAGCACCTGTACCAAGTGTAGGAGAGATCGTGGAGAAGCTTGATGTTGTGAGTGAGAACGGGAGAGCACCTGCGTTTATCTTGTCAGCGAGTGCCTTTGCGTCTTCTACAGTTTCAAAGCTTCCTGAGATAACAGCGTTTCCGTCAGTAATATGAGCACTTACTGTAGGAGCTGAGATCATAGTGTTATCCATCCAGATCGAGATAGTGCCGTTTTCAGAGTAAAGTCTTGCAGTTGCGTCAGAGAACTTTTGTGTACCTGATTCGTTGAGAGTAAGTGCAACTACGTTTTCGTACTGTCCGAGTGAGTTAGGCTGCATCATGCCTCTTGCTTCTTTTACATCTTCACCGTTAAGGATGATCTCGCCTGTCGGGATAGTTTCACCGTTTTCATCTGTTGTAGAACCTGAACCGTCTCTGAATGTAAGCATAGCTGTACCACCGAGTTCCTTTACGGCAGCTTCAGGGTCAAAGCTTGATTCTGATGATTTCCACGGGAAACGAACGATAACACGGTCATGATTCGGGTCTGTATAAACATTGCTGTCTGTAATACCGAGAGAAGCAAGTCTTACTTTCATAACTTCCTTTACGGAGTCGAGCTGTTCGTCTGTGGCATCTACTCCGTCAGCAGGTGTGAATGTTACGTCAACACCACCCTGAATGTCTATTCCGAGTCGTATATCTTTTACGCTTTTGATATATGTCTTTGATATATCGCCGTACTGATGCTTGATACCGAAAAGTGCGGTGTATGAGAAAGCCATAATAATCAAAAAGACGATAAAGAAAACGGGTTTTTTAATTTTTTTCACGTTTTTACCTCCAAGTGATTAATATTTAAAAAGATAGATATCTGATCAGTCCCGATATGTATAACGTACCGGAAACTGTATTCCGGGTTAATTATACATTCATTTCAGCAGTTTCGCCGAGTTTGTCCTTGTTTGCGTCAAGAACAGGCTGTACGCATTCGGCAATAAACTCTGTAACCTGCTGAGCGCTTCTGCCTGTGAAGCTTTCAGGTTTAAGAATCTGATCGAGTTCTTCTTTGGAGATCATAAACATTTCGTCATTTAAGATCATATCGCAAAGATCGTTTTCAAGACCTTCTTCTTTTACGTGTTTTCCGGCGATCATTGAGTACTCACGTATTTTTTCGTGGAGCGCCTGACGGTCACCGCCTTTTTTAACTGCATTCATCATGATGTTTTCAGTTGCCATAAACGGAAGTTCATTCATGATTCTGCGACGTATCATCTTAGGATAAACTACAAGACCGCTTGTAACATTTATCATTATATTGAGTATAGCGTCAACGGCAAGGAAGCCTTCTGCTACGGAAACTCGTCTGTTTGCTGAGTCGTCAAGTGTTCTTTCAAACCACTGTGTACCTGATGTAAAGGCAGGGTTTAAGCTGTCTATCATGAGATAACGTGCGAGCGCTGTTATTCTTTCGCATCTCATAGGGTTTCTCTTGTAAGCCATTGCAGAAGAGCCTATCTGACCTTTTTCAAATGGTTCTTCCATCTCTTTGAAACTCTGGAGTATTCTCATGTCATATGAAAATTTACTTGCTGACTGTGCGATACCGCTGAGTGTGCTGAGTATCTGAGCGTCGATTTTTCTTGAATAAGTCTGACCCGATACAGGAACAACTCCGTCAAATCCCATTTCTTTGGCGATCATAGCTTCAAGTTCCTTAACTTTCTGACTGTCGCCTTCAAAAAGCTCAACAAATGATGCCTGAGTTCCTGTTGTACCCTTTGAGCCGAGAAGTTTAAGGTTTGCAATTCGGTATTCGATCTCTTCGAGGTCCATGAGAAGTTCATTTATCCAGAGAGTAGCACGTTTACCTACTGTTGTGAGCTGTGCAGGCTGTAAATGTGTATATGCAAGAGCCGGCATATCCTTGTATTCATCGGCAAACTTTGAAAGCTGGTAGATAACAGTAACAAGTTTCTTATATACTATCTGAAGTGCATCACGCATGATGATGATATCAGTGTTGTCACCTACGTAGCAGGAAGTTGCGCCAAGGTGGATTATACCCTTTGCATCGGGACAGGCTACGCCGTATGCATATACATGTGACATTACATCGTGACGGCATTCTTTTTCACGCTGTCTTGCAACTTCATAGTCGATATTTTCGACATTTTCTTCAAGTTGTTTTACCTGCTGTTCGGTAACAGGAAGTCCGAGTTTCATTTCTGCTCTTGCAAGTGCGACCCAAAGTTTTCTCCACGTTGTAAATTTCTTATCCGCAGAGAAGACAAATTGCATTTCTTTACTTGCATATCTGGTGCAAAACGGACTTTCGTAGCTATTTGTCATTAGAAAAACTCCTTTATTTTTAATAAATTATATTTTCGCATTAATACTCTAATTTTAGCATATTTCTTTGATTTAATCAAGGTGTTTGTGCATATTTGTTTTACTAAATTATTTGGTCTGTTTTTTAACAGATGCTTCGCCTGAGTTTATCGTTTCTGTTGTGCCGTCGGTGTACTGTACAGTAAGCCCTGCATTGTCGTCGATTGACAGAGCTACAGCGTCAGTAGCGACACCGTTTCTGAGAACTGACACGTCTTTTCCGAGTATCCATGAACGCTCACGATACAGAGAAAGAAAACTTCTGTCGTACAGAGAAGGAAGATTTTCAAAGAAAATATCAAGAAATTCTGCTATGACAAGTGAACGGGGGAGAACTATTTTTGTTTCGTCTTCAAGTGATGAGGCTATTGAAAGAAGGTCATCCTCAAAAGAATTTTTTACAGAGCCGACGTTTATGCCGATACCTACTATTATATATGAAAATCTGCACGTTTCACAATTTATTGATGCTTCTGTAAGTATTCCGCATATTTTTTTGTCACATAGCATTATATCGTTTACCCATTTTATCTGCGTACTGCATTCATACAGATTGTCTATGGCCTGTGAGGCAGTGACGGCAGTATATGACGTAAGAAGCTGTGCGGCATCTACCGGAAAATCCGGACGCAGTATCAGACTCATATATATGCCTGAATTTTTCGGAGAACAAAATGTTCTGCCCATACGGCCCTTTCCTGCTGACTGTTCATTTGCTATTACAACAGTCCTGTCCTTTGCACCTTCTTCGGCAAGCTTTTTTGCATATACATTTGTGGAGTCCGTTGTATCGAGAATGATTATATTTTCTTTTACATTTTCGGTGTTCATGGAGTTTATTATATCTTCTGCAGTTATCGTATCAGCTTTTTGCAGAAGTCTGTAGCCTTTATTTGTGACGGCTTCTATTTTGAAACCTTCATTTTCCAGTTGTTTTATTGCTTTCCATACCGCATTTCGTGATATTCCGAGATTTCGCCCTATTCTTCCGCCTGAAATGTAGTCGTTTTTTGATTTTATAAGCTCATTTAAAATTTTATCTTTAGTAGTCATAGTTTCACCGTTTCTTTTTGTGGTATTGTATTTAAAGTATAACATATAATTATAAAAATTGTAAAGGTTATCGTATGGGGTGGTTTTATTTTATTGATGATAAGAATATGAAAGTGGTTAGTATGTGGGGATTTGTTCACGATTGATATACAGGTTGTAATATTAATTTTATTTTCTTAAACTATTGAAAATTGTTTGTTGATGGTGTATACTTGTACTTATTAAGACAATAGTGATGTTTTGAGTGTATATGTTGATCTTTATTCAGGTATGACTTGTATTGAGTTGTTGTCTTTATTTTTTTGTACATAAAACCGGATTAAAGTATTGGAGGGATTAAATATGAATTTATCTGAATTTATATATGACTATCAAAAGAAATTTGACGTTTTAGATAGCAATAATACATCTAGCAGTTTACAACTTATAAAATCAAATCTTGAACGATTAAAACAGATTGAAAAGCAATTAGCGATTGATACTTACAAATTGGTGTTTATTGGCGAACCAGGTAGTGGGAAAACAACAACAATCTGTAATTATTTAAATCTTACTAAGAACGTTAAAATAGGAGAGCGTTTTAGTGGATTTGAATTGTTTGATACTGCATCTGGTAGAACAACGGCTTTTGAAGTACATTATCATAGAGCAAAACAAACCCATTTTGTGATTTGTCCGATGGAGATTTCAAAACAAAAGGTACTTATTCAGGAATATTGTGAATATAACTGGAGAAAGGTATTTAAATCTGATGAAGAGGAAAATGTAAAAAATGATGTTGTAGGACGTGATGGGTGTTCTGAAAGTGATAGAATCATCAGGAATATGTTGGGTTTTACAAATGATACTAGTTTCCAGGAATTTGTGATAGAGAATTATTCTGAAGATGAATATGGTAGATTTCTTGATGATATGATGAATAGGATTTCTATTGAAAAAAGGACATGTATGATGATGTCTTACTCAGGTGAGGGAGATGTTAAGACTTGGCTAAAAAGGACGTTCAATGAAATTAATTTTGGTAAAAGAATGGATACTGCAATTCCGGAACAGGTTGACGTTTATCTTAATCCGGATGATTTAGATTATGTCATGCCAGATTTTATTTCTGAAGTTATTGATACGAGGGGATATGATGGAGGGGCTAGAGAAGATCTGAGAGAATATATTTATGCAGATGATACTATTCCTGTTATACTTGATAAGGTTGAATCGCTTCCCGGAGAAAGACAGCGTAAAATTTTATCTGAGTGGATTGATGCTAATGAATATGATGTAATTAATAGGATATCTTTGATGATTAAAGATAAAGACGGGGCTCTTTCAAAGGTAAATGAGGCTGATGATGATCCCGAAATCGGAGAAGCAATTAAACGAGAGGAGCTGAGCCGTTCTATTAGTGATAATAAGTTACATTATAACGAAGATAATACTTTGTTTATAGATTCTTATGAAGGAATTTCGCTTAAAGAGGAATATAAAATCATCGATAATAAGAAAAAACGTGTTGGTAAAAGTATTACAGATTTTGATGCGGACTTGCGAAATTATGATAGAAATAGGATAACAGATCACTTTTGTAAGATTATCAGTAAGCATAAGAAAATTCTTTTAGAGGAAGCTTATAGGATCGAGCAAAATACAGAGCAATTATATAATGTTGTGACAACTGTTTCTGAGATTGAAGAACTTCAGGATAAATTAAGAGATACAGAGAACAGGTTAGTTGCGATAAGAGATGGTTTAAATAAAGATGTAGATGATTATTTTTATGATGGAGAGTCTCCCTTTTGTGATCGGTTCAAACGTAACGTGCATTGGGCAAGTGCCAGAAAAACTGCATCAAGAGCCTGGCATGGGACGTGGCATAAGGCGAATATCTATGCGGAGTATATGGACTTTTGTGAAATTGTGGTTAAACAGTATAGTTCATCGAAAAAAGAACAGATAATTGGTTATATCGAAGAACTGAAAGAACATGGAGAGAATTCTGTTGAAATTAATTCGTTTGTTGATTCGTGTATTACAAGAATTGATCTTGAATATCGTCAATTGATTGATAAAATCAGAACTGGTTCAAGGAACTGTGCTGAGTCTCAACTTGATAGCTTTTTTTGGGAAGAAACTGAAAATGTGAGTGGTGGTCAGGGTTATTACAAAAGGCTTATGGAAACTATTTGTAGAAAAATGCGACGTTCTAGACTTCTTTTAAATACATCAGATGATATTCAAGACGCAATAAAACAATTTTTCGAAGATATTATAATAGCTTTAAAAAATAAGTCAAATACATTGTAGCTATATGAAGATATTTGAGGGTTGACTAATAATTTGCATAAAAATACGATCTAATAAGCTTACGTTGATGAAAGTTATAAAATTGAAACGGAGTGAACAAAATGAAAAGAACAAGTGTATTTATCAGCCTTATCCTGCGTCATCAACCCGAAGTAATCGGAATCACCCTTGATGCTAACGGCTGGGCAGATGTAGAGAAATTGATAGATGGAATAAATGCTACAGGAAATTATCATATTGATATGCAGATGCTTGAGGAAATAGTGCGTACAGATAACAAACAGCGTTATAGTTTCAGTGAGGACAAAACAAAAATCAGAGCAAATCAGGGACATTCCGTTCAGGTCGATGTTGAACTTAAAGAAGAACAGCCTCCGGAATTTTTATACCATGGAACAGGTGAAAAATATGTGGAGTCTATTTTAAAAGACGGACTTACCCCAAAATCCCGTCTGTATGTGCATCTGTCAAAGGATATCAGAACCGCTGAAAATGTAGGTAGCAGACACGGCAAACCATATATTTTCAAGGTGCACTCAGGCGAGATGTTCAGGTGCGGACACAAGTTCCGGATTTCAGAAAACGGTGTATGGCTTGTTAAAGCTGTACCTACAGAATATCTTGAAAAAGCATAGTAAATGTAAGTCGATTGCATGAGCAGTCGGCTTTTTCTTTTGCTTTGGTTATATAAAATTATCTTTACATAAGGAACTTTATAGTGTATAATTAGTGAAGAAAAAATATAATACTGTAAATCCATGACGTTTATATGCGTTTACAGAAAACAATCAGGAGGAATAAAAAAATGGGCAGGCATGGTGGCGGTTCAAGAGGTGGCGGACGTTCGGGAGGAGGACGTTCAAGAGGTGGCTCAAGAGGCAGTGGCACAAGAACGTCAAGCAGACCTTTTCGTGGCTCGGTAGATCGTTCGTACTATGACAGACGAGGAAGATATCACGTATGTCACACAAATGACAGGAGCTTTGGCAAGAAAAGGGGTGGAGGAACCATAGCACCGTTGATTTTTATAACATTTCATATGATTTTTATGTTGTGGGGATTTTGTGCGGAGTCAGGTGGTCTTATTGTCGGAACTAAAGTGAACGGAAACCGTCAGCGTATATTTATAGAAGACCGACAAGAACTTCTTAATAATCAGGAAGAAGCAGAAATAATAGAACTTTTTGAAGACGTATACGAAAAAACAGGAATGCCTGTTACTCTGTATACAGACGATCTGTTATGGAGACAGAGATATGACAGTCTGGAAGTATATTCTGAAGAATTGTACTATAGTATAGGTATTGAAGAAGATGCGATGATTATACTGTTTACACAGGATAATGTTAACGGTTTTGATGACTGGTACTATGATATGTATTGCGGAGATGATACTTTAAAGTGTTTCCCTGACAGAGAATTTGATAAGCTTCTTGATAATTTCCATAATAGTATGGCAGGGCAGGACCTTACTCAGGCTTTAAAATACGCCTGGGGTTCGATAATGGATGACCTCGGAAAGAAGAGACTTAATCTTCCGCTCGGTGAGATCTTACCCATACTTGCGTTTTATTCTATTTTTTACATAGTTCTTATCGCAGACCTTAAAAAGCGAAATGACGCTTACAGATACTTTAAAGAAAATCCGCAGGAACTCGAAAGAGGCACATATCCGCCGGTAAGCAACGTCATAAATACAGGAGTCTCCTATCTTACAGACTGTCCGTGTTGTGGCGCGCCAAACGACAAACAACTCAGAAACTGCGAATATTGCGGAAGATTGATGGTAAAAGAGTGATGATACATAATAAAGCTGTGTGGTATATTCTGCACAGCTTTATTTGTCTTTTTGAACAAAAATAAATTTTTTTTGGAAAATATATTGAAATAAATAATGATACATAGTATAATTAATTCATATACAATTATGGCATAGGTGGATTTTTTTATTTATTAACAGGGGGTTTTTTTATGGAGATAGACGAAAAGAGACTTGCGTTTGGCCTTGCAGGAATGCTGGACAATATGTGGCTCATAGACCTTGATGGTGACAGGATAGACATAATTCTGGACA